>DATNMI010000302.1:0-1962 GCA_035602375.1 Nitrospiria bacterium
AAGGCGATAATCGACCCGGTTAAAAACTTCCGGATTCTCTTCGCGCAACGATTTCATAATGGACATGGCGAGCATGCCCGTTCCCGGACCGGCTTCCACGACTGTGACCGGACCCGATGCCGAAACGGTTTCAGCCATCTGCGCGATCTGGCGGGAGATCATCCGGCCGAAGAGAGGATGGACCTCCGGACTGGTATAATAATCCCCGGCAGGCCCGAACGGCTCCCGGCCTGAAACATAATATCCCCAGGAAGGCTCGTAAAGCGCCATCTCCATAAAGTTGGAAAAGGGGATCGGTCCGGAGGCTTCTATTTTCCGGATGATTTTTTCAATAAGGGGGAGCGCGCCTGAAATCATTGTCTTTCTTTTTTAAAGATGTTATTTTCCTCGGGATGAAACTTTCCCCCGGCCGACTCCGACCCACATATTCCCTGGTCCGGAAATTTTTGGAAATCGCTCTCCCCGGACTTTTTATTCCGTTCCTCTATCTATCGCCGGCGAAAGCGGTACCCGCCGTTTCCGCCCTTCTTAGCCCTTCTTATGACATCAACGCCGTTCTTGACCCTTCCGGAAGCCGGATTACCGGAAAAATAAAGATCACCTTTTTAAATCCGGGCTCTGAACCGATGAGCTCTTTCCCGGTCATGCTCTATCCCAACCGGTTTCTCAATCAACCGGCGGGCCTGCCTGCCGATGCCTTTTCAAAATCATTCCCCTGGGGGTTTTCTCCCGGATCCCTGACTCTGAAAAACGCCGTGGACGAAAAGGGAGAACCCCTCGGAATTGAGCCGGTCGAATCATCGCTTGGCGCAGGCGTTATTTCCCGGATTCTGCTCACAAATCCCGTTGCTCCGGGCGGTCAGGTTTCCGCAACCCTTGAATTTTCAACCGGAATTCCTTACCGGATCGGAGGGTTCGGCCAGTTTAAATCGGTAACTTCTCTCGAAGGGGGATGGCACCCGTATCTTCCGGATTTTCTCAAAGGTGCCTGGGCATTCAACCGGCCGCCGCCGAAAGCCCGGTTTGAAGTCGAACTGACCTATCCGAAAGAAGTTGAATTAAATCATACCGGCCGGATGGTGAGCAAGACCTTTGGCGGCCCGGAAAAAAGCGTCGAACTGCGCGCAGACTCGGCGGAATTTTTTACCCTGATCCTTTCATCCCGTTACCGCGACCTGATGCGGGAAACCGGGACCGGCCACGCCGTTTTCCTCTCCTATTTTTCCGGCGATGCGAAATATGCCGAAAAGGTGGTGGGAACGGCGGTTTCAGCCCTCCAGTTTTTTGAGGAAGAATATGGACCCTCCCCTTCTCCGGTTCTCCGCCTTTCAGAAGCCTTTCTCTATGAAGACCTGATCGCCGAGGGGGGAGACATTCTTCTGGTCAGCCACAATCTTTACAAAAACTTCTCTTCTCTTAAAACCTATCACGACGGCCGTCTTCTGCGCGGGTTATTCGGCCAGATCTGGAGGAACCAGATACCATGGGCGGAAGATTGGGTGATTGAAATGCTTTCGGATTATACCACCCAGGCCTACTTCTATAAAAAACAGAACCATCCACCCAGGGGCCTGGACACCTTTTTAAAGCCTTTCTCCTTTATTCCCGTCGTGGATGAAATGCTCTACTCCCGCAACACCTCTTTCCGCCAGATTTATTTAAAAGAGGGCAAGCCCTCCCCTTTCCGGGAGGCGGTCAGGCTTTATAATACGCCCCGCATGGAGGGGTCCGGCATCCTCTTTAAACTCGGAAACCTTCTGGGGAAAGAAGAGACGTCCGATATTGTCACGGCCTATCTGAACCTTGTCCGGATCGGGGGGAAGCCCTCCTTTTCATGGCTTGCCGGATTCCTGACCGGAAAAGATCTCGACCCCTTTTTCAATCAATGGATCGATTCCTACCCTGAACCGGATTTCAGCATCAATGCGATTCATTACGAACATGCCGGGCCGGTGCAGAGCG
>DATNMI010000324.1:0-2488 GCA_035602375.1 Nitrospiria bacterium
CCCCTCCGGCAGAAAAAAAAGAGAGCTCTTCCCAGTAAAACTGTTTTTTCAGAAAATTTGTCTAACCAGCGTCATTGGCTTCGGAAGCGGCAGATGGAAACGCCGGCCGCAGAAGCCTGGCGCAAAGTATTTTTTATTTACGGAGGAATGTGATGCCAAAAATGAAATCCCATAAAGGGATGAGAAAAAGAGTAAAAATCAGCGGAACAGGAAAAGTCCTGTATAAAAAGGCCGGCACACGCCACCTTTTAACCGACAAAAGCCCTAAAAGGAAAAAAGCTCTCGGAAAAGAGGGGGTCGCGACCCCCGCAGAAACCCGGATGGTCAAGAGACTGCTTCCCTACGGCGGAATGTAAAAAGGCGGTTTGTGATTGAAGGGTTGACAAACCTTTCAAAGTATCGACAATAAGAAAATAAAAAGGAGAGATTACGATGCCTCGCGCAAAAGGCGGAACCAAAACAAAGACAAGACATAGAAAAAGATTAAAAATGGCCAAAGGCTATTATGGCGCCAAGAGCAAGCTTTTCAGATCGGCGACCGAACAGGTGGACAAAGGTTTGCAGTATGCTTATCGGGACCGGAAGGCCCGCAAGAGGGATTTCAGAAGGCTCTGGGTCGCCAGAATCAACGCGGCTTGCGGACTTTGCGGCCTCTCTTACAGCCGTTTTATCAATGGGCTGAAAAAAGCCAACATTACGCTTAACCGGAAAATGCTCGCGGAGATGGCGTTAAACGACGTGTCGGCTTTTAACAAGATCGTCGAGACCGCCAAACAGATGGTCGCCGCCGCTGCCTAAGCCCCGGGCGGTCTTTTTCTGTAATGAAAACCGGCAGATTTTAGACTCTGCCGGTTTTTTTATTCTCAAAACGCTCATTCCGGTTCCTTTCAGCCCCGAATGAACAGCCCCTTTAATTATCTCCAAGGAATCTTAATTGAACCTTTCCGGCTTGAGTTTCTTTCCCGGCTTCTTTATTCTTAAACAATGATTACAAATTGGACGCCGGAGGAGATCAAACTGGAGGTTGAAGCGCTGGTTCGCGTTTCGGCCCATGATTCCTCAGACGACCCAAAAAACGCTCTTGCCTTCAAACAGCGGCTGGAACAACTGCGAATATTCTACCGGAACGAACCCCGTCTTTTTACGCCGCAACTGATCTCGGCGCTTCAACAACTGACAAAACATGTTCCACCAGCCAATCAGGTTAACCCTCAGACAGTTTTACAAAATATTTTCGGCTACCCGGCTTTCCGTCCGGGGCAGGAGGAGAGCATTCAGGCGATTCTTTCCGGGAGGGACTGTGTGGGCGTCATGCCGACCGGCGCCGGAAAATCTCTGATTTATCAGATCCCGGCAACCATTCTTCCAGGAACGACGCTAGTTATTTCTCCGCTGATCGCCCTGATGAAAGATCAGGTGGATCGGCTGCTTGAAAAGGGGGTCAGGAGCGCCTATCTGAATTCAAGCCTGACCGGCCCGGAAAAAAGGGAACGGCTGACGCATTTAAAAAATGGGGCCTATAACCTGGTGTACATTGCCCCGGAAGGACTGGGGGGTCCGACGGGCGAGCTTTTGTCGGAGGTGAAAATCAACCTGATCGCAGTGGATGAGGCACACTGTATCAGCCAATGGGGCCATGACTTCCGTCCTTCTTACCGGAACCTCTCCGGCCTGAAATTGCGCTTTGGCGGGGTTCCGATGCTCGCGCTTACGGCAACCGCCACTGAAAAAGTAGCGGCGGACATTGTTCAACAGCTTGGCATGGTCAATCCTTTCCGTGTCAAAGGTTCTTTTTTCCGGCCTAACCTTCGAATTCATGCTTATAAAAAAGGGAATGGAAGAAAAGTCCGTGAAGAGATTTTAAAACTGGTCCGGTCAAGAATGGATCAGGCCGGCATTATTTACTGCCTGAGCCGAAAGGGCGTCGAACAGACCGCCGACTTTTTAAGCGAACAGGGGATCAAGGCGCTCCCTTACCATGCGGGCATGGAAACCGGCCAGCGGACAGAAACCCAGGATGCTTTCCAGAAGGGGACCGCGAAGGTCATTGTCGCAACCGTGGCATTTGGCATGGGAATTGACAAACCGGACATTCGATATGTCATTCATCGCGACATGCCGAAAAATATTGAAGGTTATTACCAGGAAATCGGCAGGGCCGGACGCGACGGCCTGGAAAGCGACTGTATCTTGTTTTATTCCTGGTCGGAGGTCATCAGTTATGAACAATTTCTCAACGAGATTGATGACCTCTCTTTAAGGAAAAAACTGATAAAACAAACACAAGAAATGTTCTCCTGGGCGGATCACAAACAGTGCCGGCATCAGTCGCTTGTTTCTTATTTCGGGCAGGCCATACCCCCATGTAATCGCTCCTGTGATATCTGTCTTCAACAGGGTATTCTCTCAACGCTTAGCACAACGAATACAGTCTTTTCGACGCCGGCCTCCGGCCGTTCCCGCTCACCCCGGAATCCCGCACCTGAGG
>DATNMI010000327.1:0-5333 GCA_035602375.1 Nitrospiria bacterium
AATGGTATCATCTGGTTCATGAGGAATATCCGAACTTTCTTTCCGGAGAACCTTCCGAAAAGGAGGTTCTGGTGGAAAAGGTGAAGGAATTATCGTTTTCATATTTTGACGGCAAGAACTGGCTGACCCACTGGGAGGGGGGAAAGGGAGCCCCGGCTCCGCTTCCCCTCGCCGTCCGGGCAAGACTTGTTGTCATCAACGGATCCGGAGAGCCGGAAGAATGGACGCATCAGGTTAATTTATGGGAAATTACCCCCCGGTAGGCCGATTCAAGACAGAGAGGCCCGGTACTTTAAAGACAGCCGTTTTCATTCTCCTCCTGGGAACTTATGGCCTGTCGGTCTACCTTCTTTTTGTCCTTCTGGTATTCCCGAGGGACAAAATGGACCGATGGATGCAGGCAAAGTTCCGGGAGGCGACTGGCGCCGATGTTTCCATGGAGGAGCGGCGGTTTGTTTTTCCTTTTGGGACGGAATGGCGGAGGATTACGGTGGTCTCACCCGCTTCTCCTAAAACCAGGTTCGAATTAGACCGGTTTTCCGCAGATATTTCCCTTTTTGATCTTCTTTGGGAGAGAAGGTTCGGCGTCCGGTTTCATTTAACCGGCCTCGGCGGAGAGATCGGGGGAAACTGGACGGCGGACAAAGGGGAAAGGAGTTCTCAAAACTCGCTTCTGGCAGAAGGGGATTCCCTTGACCTGCGGAAATTTCCCTGGAAGACAGGGATGGCCGTTGAAGGTAAGGTGAAATTCCAGGCCGAATATCACTGGGAAGAGGGCGACCCGCTCAAAGGGAAGGGTTTTTTTAATCTGGAAGGGAACGGAATCAATGGAAGGGGGTTCGCGTATTCAGGGTTTTCACTACCCGAGATCGCGGTCAGCAAGCTGAACGCCCATGGGCAGATCCGGAACGGAGTTCTGAACATCGACCGGTTTTCCGGAAACGCCAATCTTGCCGATCTTAACGGCGCCGGCACGGTTATCTTCTCCCTCCCTCTTGAGAGGAGCCTTCTTAATTTTTCAGTCAAGCTCATTCCAAAAGAAGCGTTGGATAAAATCATGCCCCTCCAGATGATCTCCCCGGGCGCCCGTCCCGGATCGCCACTCGATCTTTATATCAAAGGTTCGTTTGAAAAACCCGATTTTACCCTTTCCGGAGCGCCCGCATGAAAATAATCGGTCTGGAACTTGAGGGGAACCATCTTCGTGTCGCCGAGCTGGAAGAACAGTGGAGCGGTTCATTGCGACTCCTCTATCTGAATGAGCTTTCCCTTCAGGAAAAGGAATCGGTTGATCCGGTCCTGGCCGCGAAAATCGCCTCTGCCGATCAGATCATCGTGAATGTTTCCGGACAGAAGGTCTCTTCACGGGTGGTCGAGTTTCCCTTCTCCGATCCCAAAAAAATCGGCAAAGCCCTTCCTTTTGAAATGGAACAGCTCCTCCCTTTTGAAATCGACGCGGCGGTTCTTGACGTCCACCCGCTCTCTTCCGGAAAAGAGGAAGGAAAAAAACGTCTGCTGGCCGCGGCGGTATTAAAGAAAGATCTTCAGGAGGCGATGGCGCAATATTCCCGAAGCGGGATCGACCCGCATCAGGTGGAGTGGGAGCCGATGGCGCTCTACAATTTCAGCCGCGGGATGATTTTTTTAAAAAAAGAGCCGGTTCTCCTTCTCAGGGTCGGTCTGGCCGATTCCTGCTTTTGTTTTATCGGCGCAGAGGGAGAGCCGCTCTATCTCCGCTCCTTTTCCGGAGGAATGGACGAATTCTCCGACCGTGGCGCATGGAACGAACAAAGCCGGTTTTTCGCGGAACTTCAAAAGACGCTCAAAGCCTGCCGGATTGAAACCGGAAGTCATCCCGCGGCCCTGGCGGTCTGCGGAGCGGGAGGAGAGAACGGGGAATGGACGGCTTGGATTTCAAAAGTAACCGGCATTCCGGTTCTCTCCTGGAACCTCGACCGGTTAAAAATCAGAGGTCTTATTGGTGCGGTTGACCCTCTCTATGTCCCGGTGCTTGGGCTGGCCCTTAAAGGGACGAGTCTTCGGGAGCAGGTCTCCCGGATCAATTTCAGGCGGGACGAATTTGTCCATGCCGGCGTGGCGAAGGGAAAAAGGGGGAAAAAAAACCTTCTTCTGGTTTCAGCGGCCGTATTGCTGATTCTGGTCGCCGCCGACCTGGGCGTCCGTTTCTGGATCAGTAAAAACCAGTATGAACGGGCAAGCGTCAATCTTCGCAGCCAGTACCTTTCTCTTTTTCCGGGCGGAAACAGCGTGGTCAGCGAAGTCGACCAGACGCGGGGGAGGATCGGAGAACTGAAGAAGCGGGAAGCTTTTCTAAATCTCAATGAGGCGACGGCTCTTCAGATTCTTCACGAAACCTCCGTTCAGGTTCCAAAAGAGGTCCGGATCGACGTGAACAATCTATCTATAGACCCGCAACATATCCGGCTGGAGGGGGAAACCGATTCTTTTGACCAGCTTGAGAAGATCAAGGGGGCTTTTGAAAAAGACCGCCTGCTTCATGGCGTGGCTGTCCGGGACGTCAAAATGAACGCGCAGGAATCGAGAGTCCGGTTCAAGATGGAAATCCAAAGGTCGGAAACGGAGGAAAAGAAGTGAGCGCGACTCCGGCGCGGGCGCTCTTGAACCGTTTCGGCAAGAGAGAAAAACGGGCCGTGTCCATTCTTGCGGTTTTCGTCGCGGTCTACCTGGGATACATTCTCTTTTTATCCCCTTTCCTTGAAAAGATTTCCTGGTATGAACGGCAGACCCGGCAGAAAGAGAAGGATCTGGCGGAATGGACATTGCTCAAAGGGGAGTATCTGAAATTGAACGGAAAGCTCTCCCGTCAGGAGGGGAGGATGAGCCGGGGGCCGGCCGGGTTCTCATTCCCGGTATTTCTGGAAACCGCCGCCGCTGAAAGCCGGGTGAAGAACCGGATGACCTCCGTCAGCCCGCGCGAGGGCCAGACTTTCGACAACCTGAAAATCACATCTCTGGAAGTCAGGCTTGAGGACGTGACCCTGGCGCAAGCGGTCGAGTTTATCTCCAGGATTGAAAAGGCGCCGGTCTTTCTCTACATCAGCCAACTCGATATGAAGACCCGTTTCAGCGATTTACGCAACCTTGATGTCACGATTGTTGTCTCCCGCTATGAAAAAGGTTCCTGAAATTTTCAACCCCGTCCGGGATTCCCGGGGGGTCGTCCTTCTGATGGTTCTTTTTGTCATTGTTCTGCTGGTCTCCCTGGTGGTTGAATTTGATTACCAGACCCGGATCGAGCTGAAATCCTCTCTTCGGCATGCGGATTCCGAAAAATCGGTCTTTCTGGCCCGGTCCGGTCTTCTGGCCGGAGAAGAGATCCTCCGACAAAGTCTCTCCTCCGATTATGACGGGCCGGACCAGATGTGGGCCAGAGAAGTCCCGGAATATCCGGTGGGAGAGGGGGCTGTTTCGCTCCAGATCGGAGACGAATCCGGGAAAATCAATCTCAACCAGCTGAACCAGGGGCAATCGGCCCGGGCCCCTTTTGAGGGCCAAATCCGTAAGCTTTTTCAGATTCTCCAGGTCGAGGATCACCTGGTGGATGAAATTGTTGCCTGGATGGCCTGTGACAACAGTTTTTACTATCAATCTCTCCGGCCTCCTTATTCCTGCCGGAAAAATCAGCCGATGGAAGCCCTTTCCGATCTCCGGCTCGTCCGGGGAGTGACCGATGAAATCTACAACCGTGTATCCCCCTATCTGACCGTTTATCCTAAAGCGGCGGCTTCTACCTGCAAAATCAATGTCAATACCGCCGACCGGATCGTCCTTCAGACGCTTTATTATAAGCAGGGAAACGACTATCTGTTTGATATCGCTCCTGGAATCGCGGATGAGATGATCAGGGCCCGCCCGGTTAAAAGCGCCAATGATCTGGCGGCCATCCCCGGCTTAAAATCGATTGGAGATGCCCTCAAGCTTTTTTCAGCGGATGTGAAAAGCCAGTTTTTTACAATTGCCGCGACCGGCTCCGTTCATGGGGTCCGGAAAACGATGACCGAAACCATTTCCCGGCCTCCGAAGGCAGGCAAAATATCCCGATATTTCACCCGGTTGGATTAAAGGACCCTCCGGTTTCTGCCAGGTTTTCCACAGATTTTTCCACAGCCAATTCACCTGTTATCCACTACATATTGCGAACCGGTCTTGTTGTTAACACTATATCTTGTACTTTTTCCCTTGACTCTAATCCGGTTTCATCCTAAATTAAGCAAGACTGTTTTTGTCTAATTTTAAATCAAGTCAGTTCAAAAAAAAATTCTGTATTTAGGAGGGGATTTATGGCGTCAGCCAAAAAGGGCGTTTTGGAAAAATCTGAAACCCAGGCAACCCGGACCGAAAAAGCAACCGCAAGCGAGAGCCAGAGCGGGGCTGTGCCGTCGATAATCGCCGAAAAACTTCCTGACCCGGAAATTTCAGCCAACGCAATGCGGGTTCTTGAAAAACGGTATTTGGCTAAAAGTGAAGAAGGCAAAGTGATTGAGACGCCTAAGGAGCTTTTTCTTCGGGTTGCCGCCAATATCGCATCAGGCGAACACGCCTATCCTAACGGAAATTATGAAAAAGCTTTTACGGATTATTATGGAATCATGGCCCGGATGGAATTTTTACCTAATTCCCCTACCTTGATGAACGCCGGGCGGGACCTTCAGCAATTATCGGCCTGCTTTGTTCTTCCCGTGGAAGATTCGATGGAAGGGATTTTTGAGGTGGTAAAGCAGGCGGCCATTATCCATAAGACCGGCGGAGGGACAGGTTTTTCCTTCTCACGTCTCCGGCCAAAAGACGATGTCGTCCGGAGCACGGGCGGGGTCGCCTCCGGGCCGGTCTCTTTTATGAAGGTCTTTAACCATGCCACCGAGGCGGTGAAGCAGGGCGGAACGCGCCGGGGCGCCAACATGGGCATTCTGCGGGTCGACCATCCCGATATCTTCGACTTCATTACCTGCAAAGACGATTCAAAGGAGATCACCAATTTCAATATCAGCATTGCCTTGACCGACCGGTTCATGGAAGCGGTCCGGAAAGATGAAAATTACGACCTGATCAGCCCCCGGAGCAAAAAGACGGTACGCCAGATCAGCGCAAGGTCGGTATTTGACAAGATAGCCCAGCAGGCCTGTAAAAACGGAGAGCCGGGACTCTTCTTCATCGACGCCGCCAACCGGGCCAACCCGACCCCGCATATCAACGATATGGAGGCAACAAACCCCTGCGGAGAACAGCCGCTTCTCCCTTATGAATCGTGCAACCTGGGGAGCCTCAACCTGGAGAAACATCTGATCGAAGAG
>DATNMI010000328.1:0-1037 GCA_035602375.1 Nitrospiria bacterium
GCTGAGGAACACCTCATCCATGGAGGATTGGGCGCTTCCATCGCGCAGACCGTCTCGACGTTTTTCCCGGTTCCAATCGAGTTTGTGGGAATCAAAGACACCTATGCCGAATCCGGCCAGCCCGAAGAGCTCTTTTCAAAATACGGCCTTAACGCTTCCGCTATTGTGAAGGCCGCCGAAGCCGTTCTCAACCGCAAAGACTAATCAGATTTGTGAAAAAGCCTCTTCTGCTGCGTTCTCGATTTTCGGCTTCCTCAACGTAACAATACAGTACGCCTCGGTCGCCTCAAATCTGCGGCCGTGCGCCCCTCCGCTAAAAAAATAATGGCGGAAGTCCTCGGCAGAGGGCATAAGAGGCCTTTTGACAAATCTGCCGATTGTCACTGACCTCTTCCTTAAACTTTACCTGGTTCGGGGGCGTTTCATTTTAAAGAGGTCCCCGGTCCGGGTATATTCTTCCCCCCCCATCCGTCCGACCGCCTTTAATTTCTTCATATCGATCCGTTGATGGTCAAGCGCTTCCTCTTTGATATGGAAGTAGACGACTTCGCCCAGGACCAGAGTCGCGCCATGGGGAGGTGCTCCCACCGGAATTAACTGATGCAGTTTGCATTCCAGGTTGATGGGCGATTCGAGAACCAGAGGGGCTTTCACGATCTCCGCCGGAACCGTCGTCAACCCGACCTGATCGAACTCGCTGATATTTGAAGGAAGATTCGCCGACGCTGCGTTCATGGCGGGAGCAATCGCTTCCGTCACGATATTCACGACAAACTCCCGGCTTTGTTCGATGTTGACGAGCGTGTCCTTTTTTTCTCCGTCGCGGTAGGCGATCGAAAGGCTTAAAATCGGGGGGATCGCGCAAACGCCGTTATAGAAACTAAACGGGGCCAGATTAAAGACCCCGCTCGGGCCTACAGTAGAGACAAACGCGATGGGGCGCGGAACGATTGCGCTTAGCAGGAAAAGATAGTTTTCGGCGTCGGACCGGTCCGACGGCTTGAATTTCACGCCATCTCCATTCCCGGTCGCCTGTG
>DATNMI010000360.1:0-4243 GCA_035602375.1 Nitrospiria bacterium
ACGCGATTATTTGTCCTCTGCCGTACCCTCGACTCTGGATCGCAGACCATCCAGAAGTTTCCCGTCCATCCGTTTGATTTTCCCATCGTTACCGACGCAGACCAGCTTCGCCGAACCCTCCACGACAAGACGTCGGGATCTTTTCTCGAATATTCGATGGCTGAATTTAAAAACCGACCGGCTCAATTCAATCAACCGGGTCTCAACCGAAAGCGCTTCCCGGTAAACCGCCGGAGATTTATAAAAGATTTCACAATGGACTACGGTAAAGAGAACCCCCTGCTTCATCAATTCAGAGAGGGAAAACCCGGCCTCTTCGAGGAAAAGAGTTCTGGCCCGTTCAAAATATTTCAGATAATTGGCGTAATAGACGACACCGCCGCAATCGGTATCTTCATAAAAGATTCCAATATCAATCTCCATACCGCACCCCTCCTGAAATGTTTCATCCCAAAACGCCTCCTCTCCCTCCGAGCTGGCTTTGGAAGCGATTTCACAGCGGACATACGCTTTTCCAGTGCCCTCCCCTTCCGTCAATGGAGGGGCGTTGCGTCAGTTTCCAAAGAGCGTTTTAAAAATATCGCTCCCCCCTGAGCCAATCCCTTTTAAGGTAATAAGGAAGGATAACTGGCTTACATTAGGAAATTGAATATACCCCAGATTAATCCCCCAGCAGTCTGACAGATAGCGGATGCCGTAATCGGCTTCAATCATTAATTTATTATCATAATCATAATAAAATTTTGCTGCGGCGGACCAGGGATCGAAATAAGTGAACCGGCCCAGGACTGTCGCAAAACGGATCGGAACCGGTTGACTCTGAAGGACCCCCAGGGAGAGCGGATTAAAAATATCTCCTTTACGGGGGATCAACCCGTCATGGGTAAATCGTTCGCCGATAGAGAGCATCCCGAATTTTGGATATTCTGTCTGAAAATCGAAATTGAAAATTTCCATTATTCCGGTATAAAAGTTGTAATAACTGTCGGTTTTCAATTTCGCCCAGCCTCGCCGAATTGCCATTTCCGACCTGAGATCGGAAAATTTTGCGTCCGTCGTTGAATTGACCAGATAGCTGTCGGTAAACTTCAAATAAAAAAACTCTTCCCGGCCTCTTATAAAACGATTGGTCAGCGCATAGGTAAAGCTGTCTTTATCAGGAATGTAATCAATCGTGTCAAATTGAGGAATATTGGATTGGTCCACGGGGGGAACGTATTCGTACACAAGGGATGACTCGATGACATGGGTCACAGGATCATCCCCTCCATATTTTTTTGAGAAACTCGAATCAAAACCGGCTCCCAGATCGGTCATTGTCCTGTCGACACCGGCATCTGAAAATGCGTTCCGGGAATAGAAGGTTCTTCTCACGCCGGCTCTTGGAGTCAGAATGCCCAAATGCAGAACGGGAAGTTCATACATTAAATGAAGGTAGGAATCGGATCGTCCGGCCTTTATTCCCTGTTCACTATAAAAATAGTCGGCCGTTGAATTAAAATCAAAATAAAGGGGGAAGGATAAAACGGGGGTGGAATGCCACGTATAGCCGAACTCTGGAAGCTTTTGAATGGTCAGGGAATTATCAGTCGTTAAATCCTGGGTGTACCGGCTTAAAAAGTAGGCAGTCTGGTTTTCGCCTCGGGCAGTGACTAGAATATTGGACTCTACGCTCCTTTGGCTCCGCTCATCGGTGACGACACTCAAGTCCTTGAAAAAATTCGGATCGGAGACATAATTCAACGCTATTCGCGTATCGATCTTGTCGCTGAAACTCTGGCTATGATTGAACTTGATTTCCGCGCGGTCCTGCTGGGTAATGTCGTCATGGAAGTATTGCGTCCAGAGAGATCCCTTTGCAGACGCGCTGGCGGCATAACGATATTCCAGTTCGGCTCCCGCCCCTCTCAGGGAACGGTAATCCGCCGTTAATGTCAGATCCTGGCTTCTCCCCAGCGTAAAATAAACCGGTTGCTGGATCATCATTCCATCCAGGCTGTTATATTCGATCTTGGGGATTAAAAGGCCTGATTGCCGGTCCTTCATGATCGGCAGGTAAAGATAGGGCGTGTAGAAGACCGGGACATTCCTGATTTCAAAAATCGCGTTCCGGGCTGTTAGAGACTGATCTAAATGGACCACCAGATCCGACACTCTGAACCGCCATGGCACAACCGACTCCCCTGCGGGTTCGTATCGGTTGCATTCACAGGTGGTCACAATAGCATCCGTTCCGTGGTATTCGGACGGACCCCTCTTTTCGATCAGCTTGCCATCCAGATGATACCGCTCCGGACCGAAAACCAGATGGGCGTTTTCAATTCGTCCCGTCTGATCGTACAGATTGAGATTCAAATGATCAGACCGGATCAGACTCAATTTGTCCTGAATTTGAACATGCCCTTTCAGATCCATATCCCCTGTCCTGGTTTTAAAAATAAGTTGATCGCCGGTGATCTTTTTTTCACCCTGAATGATGGACACGGATCCGTTGGCAATATAAGTCTGACTCTCCTGAAGGAATTCGAGATGATCGGCTTTAAGATCGACGGGCCCCTTCTCCGGGCTTGCGGGGGAAGGATTTTGGGCATAAGATATTTGGGCGCAAAGAAAAAACAGGATCAGAAACAGGAAAATCCCGAAACCTGAAAATGAACACAATGAAGGGGAAAATTCCTTCAAAAATCCAGGTTTCCGGAACGATGAAGGGCGCTCATCCATGGAGGGGAAGGTAAATAGGAGATCCATCCAGCGCCGCTTTGACTTCTCCGATCGTATAAAGGGATCCTGTAAAACAGATCGCATCACCGGCATGGTAACTGTCTCGGGCAAAATGCAGTGCGTCTGACACGCTTTCAATTAAATAAAGAGGTTTTTCAATTCCGGGAAGATTCGATTTCAAATACAGAAGAGAGGCTGCTCTCGGAAAACTCGCCTGGGTCAGAACCACTTCATCAGCCCAGGGAATGAGGATTTCCCCCATTTCCCTGATCGCCTTGTCTTTCATGATTCCGAGAACTAAAACTTTCCGACCTGAAATATCCAGATGACTCAAGAAACGGGCCAGCGCCTTCGCGCCTGCCGGATTATGGGCGCCGTCCAGAAATATCAGCGGATCCCTCTGAACCAGTTCCAGCCTCCCCGGCCAACGGACATTCGAGAGGCCCGACCGCATATGGTCCGGCTGAACATTAAAACCGCTTTCTCTAAGTAGTTCCAGAGAAGCAAGAGCGAGAGAGGCGTTTGGAACCTGGTGCACCCCGGCAAGCGGAACTGAAAGCGCCTGTAAATTCAGAGAGATGCCGCGGTATTCAAAGATATTCTTCTCCTCTGTGGACAAAACAGATGAACCGTGGAAATGGGTCCCGTATTCAAAACAGGAGGATTTTCCAGCCTTTGCCGCTTTGCGGATCAGCGATCTCACCTCTGGCTGAACGGCTGCAGTCAGCACAGGAACCATTTCCTTGATGATTCCGGCCTTTTCATTCCCGATTTCCCTCAGCGTCGATCCGAGATATTCCTGATGATCAAGATCGACATTGGTAATCACAGACAGTAGCGGACGGATCACATTGGTGGAATCCCATCTTCCGCCGAGACCGACTTCAATGACCGCGATGTCCACCCGGGTCCGGAGAAAATGGAGAAAAGCCATTGCCGTTGAAAACTCGAAAAAGGAGGGGGGCGTCTTAAGATTTTCTGAAATCTCCCGGGAGAGAGAAACTACATCGTCCCTGGAAACGGGAGCGTCATTGACCCGGATTCGTTCGGTAAAATCAACCAGATGGGGAGAGGTATACAGACCGACCCGGTATCCGGCCTCCCGGAGAATGGAGGCCATCATCGAAGCGGTCGAACCTTTGCCGTTGGTTCCTCCGACATGAATAAATTTCAGAGAAAGATGGGGATTTCCCAAAGAAGAAAGAAGGGCTTCCATCCGGGCAAGCCCCGGTTTGATCCCTTCTTTCTGGAGCCGGTAAAGGGCTTCAAGCGTTTTGTGATACGTCATGGATGAAAAATTCAATCAGTTGTGTTAGAACTTCTTTGAGTTTCTTTCTTTCCACAATCATATCAAGCATGCCATGTTCCAGCAAAAATTCGGACCTTTGAAAACCTTCCGGGAGCTGCTGTTTAATCGTCTGTTCGATCACCCGGGGACCGGCAAAACCGATCAATGCCTTTGGTTCGGCAATGTGAATATCGCCCAGCATCGCGAAACTTGCCGTGACCCCTCCAAAGGTCG
>DATNMI010000368.1:0-1034 GCA_035602375.1 Nitrospiria bacterium
TGGCCGGTTAGCAATCGCCGGCACAAAGTGGGAGGGGATGAAGGGGAGGGGCCGCGCTTTCAGGGTTATTCTTCACCCTCTCCCATCAAGGGAGAGGGAATTGCGGAGAATCTCTAGCGATGATCCTGGGTATAAAGGGGCTATTGAAGCAATGATTGAAGTTAGCGATCTGACAAAATATTATGGTTCTGTCCGGGCGATTGACCGGGTCGGTTTCAAAGTGGGAAAAGGGGAGATTGTCGCTTTCCTCGGCCCTAACGGGGCCGGAAAAACGACGACCATGAAAATTCTCACCGGCTTTATCCCAGCCTCATCCGGGAGCGCGGTGGTGGCAGGCTTCGATGTTTTTGAATCCCCCATTGAAGTCAAAAAAAGAATCGGCTATCTGCCGGAAACCCCGCCTCTCTATCAGGACATGACGGTTTCGGAATACCTCCGGTTTGTCGGGAAGATCAAACAGATTCCGGGGAAACAGATCCACGCGGCGCTTGACCGGGTCATCGCGCAGTGCCGGCTGGAGACGGTTCAGAACCGTCTGATCAGGAACCTTTCCAAAGGGTTTCAGCAGAGGGTTGGGCTGGCCCAGGCGTTGATCCATAATCCGGAAATTCTGATACTCGATGAGCCGACCGTCGGTCTCGACCCTCACCAGATCATTGAAATACGGGAACTGATCCGCGGACTTGCGGGCGACCATACGGTGATTTTAAGCACCCATATTCTTCAGGAGGCGACGGCGGTCTGCCAGCGCGTTCTGATTATCAACGAAGGGAAAATTGTCGCGGAAGATACGCCTGAACGGCTTTCCGCCGATATCCGGAAGAATGAAAAGGTGACCCTCCTGATCCGGCGGTGTGATGACGATCTGGTCGGGCTGATCAAGGCGATTACGGGAATGACCGCTGTCAAAGTTGAATCAAAAAAAGAGGAAGATATCTGGACCCTCACAGCGGAATATTCCGTCGGTTCTGATCTGCGGGAAGCGATTGCGAAAACGGTGGTTCAAAAGGGGGCAGGGCTTCTGGAGTTGAAAG
>DATNMI010000370.1:0-1248 GCA_035602375.1 Nitrospiria bacterium
TTATGAACCGGGAAGGAGAGCTCGTTTGCGAAGCGCCCTCGCCCTCGATGCCGCTCCAATTCTGGAACGATCCCGATGGCTTGAAATATCAGGGGAGCTATTTCAAGCAATTTCCGGGCGTCTGGCGTCACGGCGACTGGGTCGTTTTCCATGATGATACCGGCGGAATCACCTTTTTAGGCCGTTCCGATTTTACGCTGAAACCATCGGGAGTAAGGATCGGACCCTCCGAGATTTACAACGTCGTTGAACAATTTAAAGAGATTGCCGACTCTCTGGTGATCGGCCAGGAGTGGAAAGGGGACCAGAGAATTCTTTTGTTTGTGAAACCGGCCGCCGGCAGGCAACTTACCGATCGGTTGAAGAAGCGGATCAAGGAACGGCTGTTGCGTGAAGCCTCTCCGAGGCATGTCCCCGCGATGATCCTTGAGGCTCCCGATATTCCTTATACGTTCAGCATGAAAAAGGTTGAAAGCGCGGTCGTGAATATTCTCCATGGCCGTCCCGTGACCAATCGGGACGCGCTGATCAATCCGGAGGCTCTCGACTATTTTACGAAACTTGCTCCGGACCTTCGAGAAAAATAAATCGAAGGTCCGGATTCCTCGAAATGAGAAAGGGTCAAGCCTTAATCCGAAACAGGTTGACTGTTGTCATTCTGTTAGATACTCTTACCAATTGAGAGTGCAAAACAAATAATTTCTTCCAATGGGATTGACCTCAATGAAAAAAAAGCTGTCAGCTTCACTTGTGATCTATATCACAGTCTTTGAACTCGTTTTTTGCCTGTTTGCGAGTACAAGAACCCCGTTGTTTTCCGGAACAGCCCAGGCACAGGAATACTCATCAGATGACATGTTTTCCCAAGATCAGCTGGATAACCTCCTGGCTCCCATTGCTCTTTATCCGGACCCTCTGTTGGCGCAGATATTGATTGCCGCTACATTTGTAGATCAAGTGGATGAAGCGGCAAGGTGGATACGCGGCAATCGTAATCCTGGGGCAATCGACTACCAGCCATGGGACGTCAGCGTCAAAGCCGTGGCGCATTATCCTCCAATTATCCAGATGATGAGCGATCAATTGGACTGGACCACATCGGTGGGTCAAGCCTATGTTTACGAGTCTTCCGATGTGATGACGTCGATCCAGCGCTTGCGCGCACAGGCTTATTCCTTAGGCAATCTCATCTCGAATGGACAGCAAGAGGTAATCGTAGAGGGGGACGATATTCGAATTATTCCTGTT
>DATNMI010000374.1:0-1634 GCA_035602375.1 Nitrospiria bacterium
TTTTCAAAGAGGGGTATTTCATCATGGAGAGGCTCTTTCACCTTGACGATCAGATTCGATTTTTTAAAGAGCTCCGGCTTGTTGCAAACCGCCGCGCCGGCCTTTTGATAAGCCTCGTCTGAAAACCCGCTCCCCTCGCCCGCTCCCTTTTCCACCCGGAGGGTATGACCATGTTCGGCCAGTTTGCGGACCCCGTCAGGAACCAGCGCCACCCGGTATTCCTGAACCTTGACCTCTTTAGGCACACCTATGTTCATACGTTTCCCTCTTAGTTGGAAGCATCGCGCCCCTGTCTAGCGGGAGGCCTTTGCGCCGAGCTTTTTGTTCAGATCGGCGACCGTCTGAACCGCCATTGGATAACGGGGCCTGATTTTCAACACCCGTGTAAAGTTTCTGAGGGATTGCGAGTATTCTCCCATATCGTAATAAGCCATCCCCAGAACCTGATAGGTTTTCCAGTCCCTGGAATTCAGGGCGGAGGCGATCTCAAGGGTTTCCGCGGACCTTTTATTGTCTCCGGTATTATGATAAGCGATTCCAAGCGTCTGATAAACATCGAAATTCGGATTGTTTTTCAGCAAGGATTCCAGGAGCGGAACGGCCAGCGCATCTTTAAAGTTTTCCATCAGATGATCGGCAAGCCGGATGATCAGATTCGTTTCACGGGGGTCGAGCGTCATATATTCCTGGGCGACGGCAATCGCCTCTTTCCAGCGCTTCTCCCGAATGTAGACGTCGATCAACGTTTCCATCGGGGTCAGGGCCGTGGGGTATTTTTCCAGAGTCTCTTTAGAAAAAGACTCGTCGTCCCGATTGATTCTGGCGATCCAGTCGATTCCGAAATAACCTTTTTGCAATCCAATCCGGACCTTTTCGCCTTTCCAGAAACTCCCTTCATCGTTGCCCACCATCAATACCGGAAAAGGCGCGCCCTCTTTTCCTTTCATATTCAGGATCGCCCAATGGTTTTTGAAACGGACCCCAAAATCAAACTCCGTGTAACCCATTTCTTCGATCCTGGCAGGAGACCAGACAATGGAATCCCGGCTGAATTTACCGTTAAAATAGATGAAAAGTGGAAAGGCGAGCAGAAACCACCCTGTGACGCTGAAAATCCTCTCCAGGTAAAAACCGGCCCGGCCCGGCTCTTTTTCCAGGACCACGCCGGTTTTTTCTATCTGGAAGAAATTTCTGACCAGGTAGAAAATAGAATGGAGGATGAAACCGGACAGTGCGGTAAAAAAAAGGATGCGCGTTGCCAAATAGAGGGTAAGAACCGGCCGGAAGGGAAGAGTAAATTCCTCCTGAACCTCGATACCCCAGGAGGCCAGAAGTGAGAGAAGGAGATAATTTAAAACGAGATATCCGCTGCCCAACCCTGACCGGGCCTTTTTTGGGCTATTCATGAATCGGCCCCTCGCTGTTGAGATTTTCTTCGCTGGCCTGAAGTCCCTCTTTGGCATCCTGATAATTCGGGTCTGTCTTCAGCACTGCCTGATAGCAGTTCCAGGCTTCTTGGTAAGCCTTTTCTTCCTCGAGCAGATGGCAAAACTGGGCCATGTCCCAGGTATTTTTATATCCTCCTTTAAAGGCAAGGCTGTACTCGCGGATCGCGTCGATATAACTCTGTTCCT
>DATNMI010000377.1:0-4244 GCA_035602375.1 Nitrospiria bacterium
CGTTTCATCCCTCCACGTTCCTCAAAGTTCTTGGGCCTGCCCCCTGGCGATGCGCCTATGTCTCTCCCTCCCGCAGGCCGACCGATGGCCGGTACGGGGAAAATCCCAACCGGCTTCAGCACTATTATCAATATCAAGTCATCCTGAAGCCCGCTCCGGAAAATGTCCAGGAGCTTTATCTCAAAAGCCTGAAGCATGTCGGACTTGATCCGCTCAAACATGATATCCGGTTTGTGCAGGACGACTGGGAATCGCCCAGCATCGGCGCCTGGGGCCTCGGATGGGAAGTCCGGCTGGACGGCATGGAGATTACCCAGTTCACTTATTTTCAGGAGATCGGCGGAGTTCCGCTCAGTTTGATTCCGGCCGAGATCACCTACGGAACCGAGAGAATCGCCATGTACCTTCAGGAGGTGGACAACGTCTTTGATCTGGAATGGGCTCCCGGCGTGACGTACCGCGACATCCATCACCTGGGAGAGGTCCAGAATTCGATCTACAATTTCGAGGAGGCGGATATTAATTCCCTCCTGAAAATTTTTGAATTCTATGAAGCAGAATCGCGGAGAATGCTGGAGAAAAGCCTGATCATTCCCGCCTATGACCTTTGCGTGAAATGTTCCCATCTCTTTAATCTCCTCGACGCAAGGGGGGCGCTGAGCGTCACCGAGCGGACCGGCTTCATTGCCCGAATCCGCGGATTGGCCCGGCGGGCCGCTGAAGGATATTCCGAGATAATCAAACCGTCGGTGGCGTCATGAAAGAGTTAATCTTTGAAATCGGCGCCGAAGAGATCCCTTCGAACCTTCTTTCCTATGGCATTAAAAGGCTGGAAGAGTTTGCCCGGAAATATTTTGCCGATAACCGCATTGAACATGAAGGGCTGAAAACCTATGGAACGCCGAGGCGACTGATCCTGCATGTTCAGCGTCTTGCCGACAGGCAGTCCGAACGGGTCGAAGAGGTTCAGGGGCCTCCCAAAAAGATCAGTTTTGACCCGGAGGGAAAACCGACCCAGGCCGCGGTGAAATTCGCGGAATCGCAGGGGGTGCCTCTCTCGGAGCTTGGCTTCCGGACCACTCCCAAAGGGGAATACCTGACCGCGGTTCGCCGCCTTCCCAGGGAAAAAACGGACAAGATTTTAAAAACAGGGCTTCTGCTGATAATTCAGTCGATCAACTTTCCAAAATCGATGGTTTGGGGACCTTCCCGCGTCCGGTTTGTCAGGCCGGTCCGCTGGATCGCGGCCGTTTACGGCGGAAAACCGGTCGCCGTCAGTTTCGGAGAGGTCAAGAGCAGGCCGGTTTCCCGCGGCCACAGGTTCCTTTCGCCGGCCCCTTTCCCCGTAAAAACGTTTTCCGCCTTCGAAAAAGATCTCCGGAAGAAATTTGTTTTGATTGATCCGGAGGAGAGGGAAAAGATCATCCGGAAAGAGGCTGTTCGTCTGGAAAAGGGGTGCGGAGGATCGGTCCTGCTTCAGGATGACGTGTTGGAACAGGCGGTCCAGATGGTTGAATTTCCGGTGGTTTTCCGGGGGGATTTCGATACGGAGTATCTCGGTCTCCCGAAAGAGGTCATAATCAACGCGATGGTGGAGCACCAGGGTTATTTCCCGGTTTTTGACCCGTCCGGCGAACGCCTCCTGCCCCACTTTATCGCCGTCTCCAACATGAAGGTTTCAAACATGGGGCTGATCCGAAAGGGGAATGAGCGGGTCCTCCGGTCCAGGCTTGCGGATGCCCGGTTTTATTTTGATTCAGACCTGAAGGTCGGCCTCGATGAGCGGGTCGGACAACTCAAAAAGACGGTCTATCAGGAAGAGCTCGGAACCCAGTACGAAAGGGTGGAGAGGCTTTCCCTTCTTTCGGCGGAGATCGGGACGATGCTCGGATTGCCCTCCCCTGAAATTGATCAGGCCCGCCGCGCGGGGCTTCTTTCCAAGGCCGATCTGGTGGCCGGCGTCGTCAGGGAATTTCCAAAGGTTCAGGGGATCATGGGCGGGGAATACGCCCGGAGGCAGGGAGAACCGGAAGAGATCGCCATCGCCCTTTCAGAACAATACCTTCCCAGGTTTCACGGCGACAGGCTTCCCGGAACGACGCTTGGAAGGATTCTTTCGGTGGCCGAAAAAATAGACGCGATTGCCGGCGCATTCGGCGTCGGCTTAATCCCTTCAGGGTCGGAAGATCCTTACGGTTTGAGGCGCCAGGCGACCGGTCTGATACAGACCGCCCTCCTCTTTTCACGGCCCTTTTCGGTCCGGGCCATGACCGAACAGGCCATTCTTCTTTACGGCGAGCGGTTAAAGAGAAAGCCGCTGACCGACGTGGTCGAGTTTCTCCGGCAGAGGTTCGAGTTTATCGTCTCTTCCCAGGGATTCCGGCCCGATATGATTGACGCGGTTGTTTCCGGAGAGTTTGACGACCCGTCCGTCTGCTTGAAGAAAATCGAGGCGCTGGCCCGGTTTGGCGAAGAGCCTTTTTTCAATTCTTTGATGATTTCCTTCAAACGGATGGGTAATATTATCCCGCGCGGATTTGGAAACGCCCCGGTCGATCAGGGAAAATTCAAGGCTCCGGAAGAGAAGTCCCTCTTTGACGCGCTTCTGGAAAAGGAAAAGGAGACGGTCAGGCATTATAATGAAGGGCGCTATGACCAGGCATTGAAAGCGCTTTCGGACCTGCGCGGGTCAATAGACCTTTTTTTCAACCGCGTCAGGGTCATGGAAGACGACGCGGAGGTCCGGAATAACCGCGCCGCGCTTCTCTACCGGGGAGTGGCGCTCTTCCGGACCTACGCGGAATTTTCAAAAATTGTGACGGAAGGGTAAATTTTACACTTTAAGGAGCATTTTATGGCAACAACGAAAAAAAAGAAAAAGTTCGTCTACTTTTTCGGCGAGGGAAAAGCCGAAGGAAAAGGAAATATGAAAGACCTTCTTGGCGGGAAGGGGGCCGGTCTCGCGGAGATGACCAATCTCGGCATTCGGGTCCCTCCCGGTTTTACCGTCTCCACGGAGGCCTGCATCGCCTATTTTTCCAATAAGGGGAAATATCCTTCCGGCATGTGGGATGAACTCCTCTCCCATCTGAAGAGACTTGAAAAGATCATGGGGATGAAATTCGGGGATCCTGAACGCCCCCTCCTTGTTTCCGTCCGATCGGGCGCGAAAGCCTCCATGCCCGGAATGATGGATACGGTATTAAACCTCGGACTAAATGACGACACCATCCAGGGCTTGATCCGCCGGAGCGGCAACGATCGGTTTGCCTACGACACTTACCGGCGGTTTATCACCATGTTCGGAAGCGTCGTTATGGGGGTGAAGCGGGACCTGTTTGAGAAAATCCTGGAATCGAAGAAAAAAGCGAACAGGGCGATTCTCGACACCGATCTTCAGGTCGGCGCCCTGAAGGAACTGGCGCTGGAATTCAAGAAACTGGTGCATGCGGAGACCGGAAAGAAATTTCCGGAAACGCCGATGGATCAGCTGTTAATGGCGGTCAACGCCGTTTTCGACTCCTGGTTCGGCGCCCGCGCCGTGACCTACCGGAAATTGAACGGAATTCCGGAAACCTGGGGAACGGCCGTGAATATCGTGGCGATGGTTTTCGGCAACATGGGGGAGACGAGCGGCACAGGCGTCGCTTTTACCCGCGACCCCAGCACGGGAGAACGGAAATTCTTCGGGGAGTTTCTATTTAACGCCCAGGGAGAGGACGTGGTGGCTGGAATCCGGACGCCGCTTCCGATCTCTGCGCTGAGAGAACGGCTCCCCAAGGCCTATCGGGATCTGGACGCCATTTACAAAAAGCTTGAAAAATATTACCGGGACATGTGCGACATCGAATTCACGGTCGAAGAGGGGAAGCTCTATATGCTCCAGACCCGGGTCGGCAAACGGACCGCCGCCGCGGCCGTCAAGATGGCCGTCGATATGTCCCGGGAGCGGCTGATCGACCGGAAAACGGCGATACTCCGGGTCAACCCGGACCAGCTAGACCAGCTTCTCCATCCGATGATTGATCCGGGCGCGAAGGTGACGATCATCGCGAAGGGCCTGCCCGCCTCTCCCGGGGCGGCGGTCGGAAAGATCGTCTTTACGGCGGAAGAAGCCGAGCGGATGGCGGAGCGTGGCGAAAAGGTGATTCTGGTCCGGACGGAGACTTCTCCCGAGGATATTGGAGGCATGAATGCCGCGCAGGGAATCCTGACGGCCCGCGGCGGGATGACTTCCCATGCCG
>DATNMI010000310.1:0-5281 GCA_035602375.1 Nitrospiria bacterium
ACCTGGAATTGATCCAGAGATCGCTCCTTGAGAATAGAGGAGAAAAGATCGTCCGGAGCATCCTGAACCCCTTCATCCGGCAGGTCGAGATCTTCGGGTTTCATCTTGCCCGGCTCGATATCCGGCAGGAATCGGATCAGCACCGGCGGGCCCTGGGAGAAATCTTTGCCGCCGTAAAAGTTCAAAGTTCATTTGAAACGCTGGATGAAGCGGAAAAGATCAAACTCCTGACCAGAGAGCTTCATATCCCCCGGCCTCTTGTCCCCGCCGGAATGACCTTTTCGTCCGATACCGAAGAGGTGTTAAAAACCTTTTCTCTAATCCGGAGAGCGATTGACACGCTGGGTCCTGAAGCCCTTGGGAGCTATATCATCAGCATGGCATCGGGCTTGAGCGACATCCTGACAGTCCTGGTTCTGGCGAAAGAGGCCGGTCTATATGGGCCCCGGGGAAATGAGTCTTTTGTGTCCGGTATTGATATTGTTCCCCTCTTTGAAACCATTCATGACTTAAAAAAAGCCCCGTTGATCATGGAAAAGGCCTTTCGCCACCCCGCCTACCGGAAATACCTTGAGGGGAGAGGCAACATCCAGGAAATCATGCTCGGCTATTCCGACAGCAGTAAGGACGGAGGAATGCTGGCTTCGGCCTGGGAACTCTACGTGACCCAAAAAAAGCTGACCGAAAAGGCGAAGAAAGAAAAAATCAGGCTAAGACTTTTTCATGGCCGGGGGGGGACAGTCGGCCGGGGAGGCGGGCCGACCCACAAGGGGATTCTCGCCCAGCCGGAAGGGACCGTTAACGGACAGATTAAAATTACCGAACAGGGAGAGGTCATCTCCTCCAAATATGCCAACCGGGGCACAGCCCTCCACCATATCGGTCTGATGACAGCGGGAGTATTGACTGCGAGTGATGCCCGGAAAAGAAAACCCGCGTCGGAATTGATTTACGAAAAAGCATTCACCCAGATCTCGGAAATTTCTTTAAAGAAATACCGGGAACTCGTTGAAAGTTCCGACCTGGTCCAGTATTTTCATCAGGGGACCCCGATTAACGAGATCGGACTTTTGAATATCGGCTCAAGACCGGTCTACCGGAAAGAGGGGCATCGAATCGAAGATATGCGCGCTATCCCCTGGGTATTCAGTTGGACCCAGAACAGGCACCTGATATCGGCATGGTATCCGGTAGGTTCCGCCCTCGAAACCTTTGTCGCACAGGATAGGAACAATCTCCCTCTCCTGTGCGAAATGTACAGAACCTGGCCCTTCTTTTCCAACCTGATTGACAATTGTCAGATGACTCTGGCTAAAACCGACATGCATATCGCCCGTATGTACGCCTCGCTGGTGTCCGATCCCCGCATCAGGGATTCTGTTCTCAAGAAGATATCCGTTGAATACGAAAAACTGGTCAAGATCATCCTCACGATCACAGACTCTTCCGACATCCTCGACAACGATCCCCAGCTTCAACATTCAATCCGTCTCAGGAATCCTCTCATTGACCCGATTCATTATATTCAGGTCAGGCTTCTCCGCCTTCTTCGATCAGGAAGTCCGGAAACTGACAGGGTAAAACTGACATACGCCATTCTGCTTTCGATCAATTGCGTGGCAACCGGAATGAGAAATACGGGGTAGAGAAACAGCTCATAGCTCGAGGCTCAAACTAAAAGACAAGAAATTATTTTCTATGAGCTTTCAGCTTCCAGCTTTGAGCTATTATTTAGGAGACGCACGTGGTAAAGAAGATGCTGGTATGGTTTGTATCGGAGTCCCCGGGATCGACGTAGAGGAGGTAATGAATCACCTCACCGGGAATCACCTCCTCTTCCGACCTAGTCCCCGTCCCGCTGTTGTTTTTATATAAAAACTATTTTTGAAGTGCGTTTTTGAGGGACCTGATAAACGACTTGAGGGCAGGTAACAGAGACGATTTAGGGGTCTCTTCAATCCGGCGGACGATCGCGGAACCGACGATGACGCCATCTGCGAAGCGGGAAATTGCCCTGGCCTCCCGGGGATTTGACACGCCAAAACCAATCGCGACCGGCAGGTTTGACGCCCTTTTAATCTTGCCGGTCATCTCCCCGATCTCGCGAGAGAGGGTCAGTTTTGACCCGGTAATCCCGGTCAACGGAACATAATAGATAAACCCGGTTGATTCCTTCGCGACTTTTCTTATCCTTCCTGGAGAGCTGGTCGGTGCCAAAAGAAATATGGTTTTGAGACCCGATTTCCTCGCCGCTTCGGAAAAGGAGGGAAGTTCCCCCGCTGGCAGGTCCGGAATAATGACGCCATCCACCCCCGCCTTCCGGGCATCCCGGCGAAACCTTTCATCCCCATATTGCAAAATCGGATTGTAATAGCTCATCAGGATTACCGGGATCGCAGATTTCTTTCTAAGCGTATGCACCAGGCTAAAAATCCTGGCAAGCGTGGCCCCGCCTTTAAGGCCCCTGGCGGCCGCCTTCTGAATCACATGGCCGTCTGCCAGCGGATCGGTAAAGGGGACTCCCAGCTCCACAATATCGGAACCTCCCGCTTCAAGCGCTTTAATAATCTTCAGCGTCGATGAAACGGAGGGGTCCCCCGCCATCACATAGGTGATCAGGGCTTTCTCCCCCCGCTTCCTCAACCGGCTGAATGTCAGATCAATTCTGTTTTCAGAGGTCTGGTTTACCAAGTCAGAGGCACCCCTTTTATCTTAGCGACCTGCATGACATCCTTGTCTCCCCTTCCGGAAAGATTGACGATCATGATTTTACTTTTCGAAAGCTTCGGAGCCAGTCTGACTGCATGCGCTACCGCGTGGGCGCTCTCCAGGGCCGGGATAATCCCCTCGGTCCTGCTTAATAGATCGAAAGCGGCGAGCGCTTCCTTATCGGAAGCCGATGTGTATTTGATTCTTCCTTTATCTCTGTAATAGCTATGTTCGGGACCGACGGCCGCATAATCGAGCCCCGCGGAGACGGAGTGGGTCAGACGGATCTGCCCCTCCCGGTCCTGAAGCAGCCAGGTCATCGTCCCCTGAAGAACCCCCGGCTTCCCGCCGGCAAACCGGGCCGCATGGCGTTCCCCCCTAAGCCCCTCTCCTCCCGCTTCGACGCCGGTCATCCGCACGCCAGAGTCCTTGATAAATGGATAAAAGAGGCCTATGCCGTTGCTTCCTCCGCCGACGGAAGCGATGAGATCGTCCGGAAGGCGGCCTTCAGCCCGGAGGATCTGACGGCGCGCCTCTTTCCCGATCACTGACTGAAAATCGCGGACCATCATCGGATAGGGATGGGCGCCGAGAACTGATCCAAGAATATAATGGGTGGTCCGGACATTGGCGGTCCAGTCCCGCATCGCCTCGCTGATCGCGTCTTTGAGCGTTCGGCTCCCGGTTCGGACCGGAATGACCCGGGTTCCGAGCAAATTCATCCGAAAGACATTGAGCGATTGACGCTCCATGTCGTCCAGTCCCATGTAGACGTCGCACGGCATTCCAAAGAGCGCCGCGACCGTGGCAGTCGCAACCCCGTGCTGGCCCGCCCCTGTTTCCGCGATAATCCGTTTTTTTCCCATTCTCCTGGCAAGCAGAATCTGCCCAACGGTGTTGTTGATCTTGTGGGCGCCGGTATGGCAGAGATCTTCCCGCTTCAGATAGATTTTCGCGCCCCGGAGTTTTTCTGATAGCCGTTTCGCATAGTAGAGAGGGGTGGGCCTTCCAACATACTGCCGGAGAATATGGGCCAGCTCTTTTCTAAACGCAGGGTCCCTGCGGGCAGACTGGTAAGCGGAATCGAGTTCCTCCAGCGCGGGCACCAGCGTCTCCGGAACGTACTTGCCTCCATAGGGTCCGAAGTAACCTCGTTTATCGGGCAAGTTTTTCATTTCACTTTTCACCTTTTACTTTTGACCGCCCCTTTAGCGTTTTGAATGAATTTTCTCATCTTTTTAGCGCTCTTGATCCCCGGCTTTTCTTCCACTCCTGAGCTGACATCGACGGCGTAAGGGGCAACCATCTGAATCGCCTCTTGCACGTTTTCAGGGGTTAGCCCCCCTGAAAGAATCAGGGGCGTTTTTTGCTCTACATCCTGCAGTTTCTTCCAGTCAAGGGGCACTCCCGTTCCTCCGTAAAGCCCTTTTTGAAAGGAATCGAGAAGAACCGCGGAGACGTGATAAGAGGCGATCCGTTGCAGATCTTTTTCCCCGGAAACCCGGATCGCCTTGATCACCTTAAGCGGCAAACGAACGCTGAAATCGGGAGATTCGTCTCCATGCAGCTGAACCGCGGAAAGAGCCAGTTCTCCGGCGATCCTAACGATCGTTTCGGCCCGTTCATTGACAAAGAGGCCGATGGCTGAAATAAAAGGAGGAAGCGAGAAAACAATTTTCCGCGCAGCTTCCGGAGAAATATAACGGGGACTTTTATCATAAAAGACAAAACCGATCGCGTCAGCTCCCGCCTCCATTGCGGCCAGAGCGTCTTCCCTCCTGGTAATACCGCAAATTTTGACCTTAACCATCTCGCTCCAGAGGGGGAAAGAGGGAGGAAACCGCGGCGCCGATATCTTTTTCTTTCATGAAGGCCTCCCCGATCAGAACCGCGCGGACCTGGGCTTCCAGCAGAGCCATTAAATCATCTCTTCGCGATATCCCGCTCTCCGCTACTACAATGCGGTCGCACGGAATCCGTTTCAATAATCTGAAGGTCGTGGCGAGATCCACTTCAAAGGTCGCCAGATCGCGGTTATTGATACCAATGACGGGAGCCCATTCAATCACCTTTTCCAGCTCCTTCTCATTGTGGACTTCGACCAGGGTATCGAGACCATATTCTCCGGCCAAAAGGTGATAATCATGTATCTGGTTTTTGTCCAGAATGGCCGCAATCAGAAGGATTGCATCGGCGCCGTATGCCTTTGCTTCCGGTATCTGCGATTCGTCGATCATAAAGTCCTTCCGGAGAAGAGGAAGCGAAACCACTGATCGAATTTTCTCCAGGTAAGAAATGTCTCCCTGAAAAAAGGTCTTTTCGGTAAGAACGGAGATGGCTGTCGCGCCCGATTTTTCATAGATCACCGCGATATCCTCCGGGTCAAAATCTTCCCGGATAACGCCTTTCGATGGCGAGGCTTTCTTGACTTCGGCTATCAGGTGGATCTTTGAACCGGTCGGAAACTTCTCCTTTTGCGAAAGCGCCGCCTGAAATGAATGGATATTTCTTTTCTCTTCCTGCCGCGCTATTTTCGATTTCAATTCATTCTGGTAATTCCATCCGCGGGTTG
>DATNMI010000385.1:0-4268 GCA_035602375.1 Nitrospiria bacterium
GATCGTATCGGCAGGCTAAGCCAGATTGTGAACGTTTCTAACCTGAAACTGACCAGCTTCAAGATGGAAAAAGGAAAAGCGACTGAGCCTGTGACTTTCCTACTGACCGCCTATGCGTCCGTGGACAAGCCGCCGGGAGTCCCGGCGGCGCCTGCAGGGAGCGGGAAAAAGTAATGGCGATGATTTTTAATAAAAGACAGATGTTTTTTCTCGTAGCGGGAATTGTTCTGGCGTCGTGGGTCGGCTGCTCAAAAGAGAGCTCTTCTCCCAATCAGGGGAATCAGGTTCCGCCTACAAGACCGGCAGCGAACATGCCGGGGACCGCGCCGGGGGCCAATATGCCGCCGTCCGCTGCCGTTCCTCAGGCCAAGAAAACACCTCCGGGCACCTCGGTTCCTCAGGTCAAAGGCACGGCCCCGGCGACCGCCGTTCCGCCAACTGTCGGTGGAAAGAAGGTTGATGAGCCCGGAGCAGGGCCTGTGTCTGTAACAACACCGGCATTATCAGGTTCCACACGGCCGGCCCATCCGGAACTATCGAAGACAACAGCGGCCGGTTCGGCGACTCTTGCCGGCGGAATGGCGCCAAAACCGGCGCTCACAGCGGCCTCGTCCGGAACAACCCAGTCCGATAACAAGGCGGCGCTACAGATGGCGCAGTCTAATAAGAGGCCGGACTATGATTCCGGCGGAAGAAAAGACCCTTTTATTCCGTACTATATGCTGGAAGATACCAAAGGCAGAAAAGCAAGCTTTCCTCTTCTCAATTACAAGCTCGAAGAGCTGAAGTTGACTGTTATCATCAAAATCGGAAAACAGCGCTATTATGCGATGATGCAGACTCCGGACGGGAAGGGATATACCGTAAAGGTAGGGATGGAAATCGGATCAGCGCATGGAAAAATAAAAGAGATTACGGATCAGACGCTTAAGGTTGAGGAAGAAATCCAGGAAGATAACGAAAAGAAAAAGAGAGAAGTTGTCTTTTCATTACATTCCCCAGAGGAAGGAAAGTCATGAAATTATTAAAATGGATTAGAGATGTCGTGTTGATTCTGGTTCTTGTAAATGGTCTGAGCGGATGCGGAACAACAGGTTCGTCAATCAGGCCTTCCAATAAAGAGATCAATCAGATTCAAAATGTTTCCGTTCTGGACTTCCCGGAACGAACCGAAATTATCGTTGAAGGAAATCAGCCTCTTAATTTTACCGGTTTTTCTCTCACCGATCCCATTCGCTATGTCGTTGATATCCCGGACACGCTGGCCGGGAAATACAATGACCGGATTCCGGTCAATCAGGGATCGGTTACAAGCATTGTCCCGATTGAAACCACGGTTCCGAACGCGTCGGTGCGCCTGGAAATTGGTCTGATGAATTCGGTAGAACCCCAGGTCAGAAAGGAAGGTCTCAAGCTCTTTATTGAAGTTCCAAAGGGAGTTACGTCCGCCGGAGATGCGCCTCCTGTCCCTGCTTTTGGAAAGACAGACGCAGGGTCCGGAACCAAGCCTGAGGTTTCAGGAGGAGAGAGAAAAGTAGAGAGAAATGTCATTGATTCTATCAGAGTCTCCGAATCCGATCAGACGATCGATGTGCGGCTTGAAGGCGAATTCAGCACTCCTAACGTTTTCAAATTAAAAGGAAACAGGCTGGTTGTGGATATCCCCGGTGCAACGCAGGCAATCCGTCCGGCTGTTCAGAAGATCAATCTTCCCCCGGTAAAAACGATCAGAATCGGGCAGCATCCGGCGCCGAAGAAGGTCAGAATTGTGCTCGATATGACCCGGAGCGTGACCTATTCATCCGGGATGGAAGATCACGCCTTTGTCATTCACCTGAATAAACCCGGAGTGAAATCTATTGCGGCCCAGACCCCGGTGACTCCATCATCTGAAAAAGAATCCATGACAGCGCCTCCTTCCGATACAGCGGAAATTTCGGCAACAAAAGAAACGCCGGGCCCCCCGGAAACGGCTCAGATGCCGGAAGCCGCCGCCGCTGAAAAAGAGCCCGCAACGCAGGTTGCTCCCGCTGTCAAGCGGAAGAGGCCGTCCAATGTCTTGTTTGTTGAAACCGCATCGGCAAGGAAAAAATATGTGGGAGAGCGAATCTACCTCAATTTTCAGGATGCCGATATCGCGAATGTTCTGAGGATTATCGCCGATGTCAGCGGTTATAATTTTGTGATCGGGGACGAGGTCAAAGGGAAAGTCAACCTGAAACTCAAGAATGTTCCCTGGGATCAAGCGCTCGACCTTGTCCTTCGAATGAACAATCTTGGAAAACTCCAGGACGGGAATATTATCCGGATTGCTTCACTGGCGAATATTACCAAACAGCAGGACGATGAATTAAAGGCGAAAGATTCGACCGATAAAACTGCCGATCTTGTAACCCAGATCGTCCACGTCAATTACGCGACCGCGGCAACGCTGATGGACCCGCTTAAAAAGGCGATGAGCAATCGCGGAGATTTGACGGCGGATATGCGCACCAACTCCCTGATCATTAAAGATATTGAAAAAAACACCAAACAGGTCGCGGACCTGATCCGCACGCTTGACACAGCGACGCCACAGGTACAGATCGAGTCGAGAATTATTCAGACCAGTCCCACCTACGAGCGGAGTCTGGGGGTGCAATGGTCGCCCGCCGTCTGGAATACAGATCCGACAACGGGTAACCAGGTTGCCGCCCTCGGAGGCATAACCAACAACCCTTTTCCACTGGGCGGCCTATATGGCCCGGCGGTTAATCTTCCTGCTGCGAATCCCATTGGGGCGGCGACTTTCGCCTTTGGGAGATTGACTGGAACTGGGGGTGCCCAGCTTGATCTTCGGATATCGGCCGGAGAGGCCCGTGAGCTGGTGAAGATTATTTCGACGCCCAAAATTTCTGTTCTCGACAATCAGGAGGCGACAATTCAGCAGGGCGAATCGATCCCTTATGCCACAACCTCCGCTTCAGGAACGCAGACGACTTTTGTCGACGCAAACCTGATCCTCTCGGTAAAGCCTCATGTCACTTCCGATGGAAGCGTCATCATGCAGATCAAGACTTCCAAGAACTCTCCCGGAAGCACCCGTTCAGGGGCGTCAGGGCCGAGTATTCTCAAAAAGGAAGCATCAACCAATATTCTTGTCAAGGATGGCGAGACCGCGGTGATCGGCGGCATCTATGAGAATACGAAGAGCGAATCGACCAGCGGAGTGCCGGTGCTTTCCCAGATCCCCATCATCGGATGGCTTTTCAAAAATAACGAAGTAACGGACAATACTTCGGAGCTTATGGTCTTCTTGACCCCCAGAATCCAGAGATAAACCTCCTGAATATCCGGCCTGGCGCGCCCGGAAAAAACGCGCCCGGCCGAATTTCTTTTTCTTTCTTTTCTCCCCCTATTTTTGTTATCCTGCTTTACCGATATTCATTTTATCCAGGGAATGTCTTTTATGGCGCGTCCGATTCGTCAGATCGTTCTGACCGGTTTTATGGGAACAGGAAAAAGTACGGTAGGCCAGCTTCTATCGAGGCATTACTGCGCCCCATTTTATGATACCGACCGGTTGATTGAAGAAAAGGAGAAGATGTCGATCTCCGGCATTTTTAAAAGAAAAGGGGAGCCTTATTTCAGAAAAGTGGAGAGTGAGGTGATCCGGGATCTGGTTTCCCGTCCGGCGGAACTGAAAGTGATCTCTTCCGGCGGAGGGGTACTTCTTTCCGATGAAAATGTGCGAAACCTCAAAAAAGACGGCATTCTGATCTGTCTGACAGCCGATTCAAGTACGATATTGAAGAGATTGCGAGAAGAAACCGGACGACCGCTTCTGAACGTGAAGAACAGACTTAAAGAAATTGAGCGGCTTGTTCAAATTAGAGAAGCGCGCTATAAGGAGACAGCGGATATCCTCCTGGATACAGCCGGCGCTTCGCCAGATGCGATCGTGACCAGGATCAGCGGCCAGATCGCGGCGGAGCCGCCCCATCTGCCACACGCGATAGAAGTCCCTCTTGGGGATCGGCGCTACCCGATTCTTCTGGGGATGGGGAGCCTTTCCGGCGTAGGGGAATATCTTGGCAAAACGATAAAAACCAGGAAGGTCGCCGTTATTTCCAATCCCGTTGTCTGGAAACTTCATGGCGCCGCGCTTCTCAAATCGTTGAAACTGGGCGGGCTTGAACCAGTTCTGATTCTGGTTCCAGACGGCGAGACGACCAAAAGTCTCAAATGGGTTAACCACGTCATCGGAGAGATGTTAAAAAACCGGATGG
>DATNMI010000389.1:0-2498 GCA_035602375.1 Nitrospiria bacterium
CCTCAGATCCGTATTTGAAAAGACGTTTGGAAAATGAAACGGGACCTGTTATCGCTCAAGAATCTGAATGTTGATGAAATCGAGGTGTTGCTCCTGCGGGCGCAGGACATGAAGGAGGAACTGAAGAAGAATATTCTTCACCAGCGGCTGAAAGGTAAAACGTTGGGCCTGCTTTTTGAAAAAGCGTCTACCCGGACCCGGGTTTCATTTGAGGTGGCCATGGCCCAGCTCGGCGGGCATTCGATATTTCTCTCAACCAATGAAATCCAGCTGATGCGGGGGGAAACAATCCGGGACACCGCCAGGGTCCTATCCTCCTATCTTGACGGGCTGGTGATCCGGACCTTTTCCCAGGATGTGGTTGAAGAATGGGCCCAGTATGCGACGATTCCTGTCATCAACGGTCTGACCGATATGCATCACCCCTGCCAGATTCTTTCCGATCTGATGACGATCCGGGAAGTAAAGGGGAGCCTGAGCGGGCTGACCCTGGTCTATTTCGGCGATGGAAATAATGTGGCCAATTCTCTTCTCGAGGGAGCCTCGAAGGTCGGAATGAATATTATTGCGGCCTGTCCCAAAGGGTATTTTCCCAAGGAATCGATTGTCAAAGAGGCCAAAGAGGAGGCCGCTCGCCAGGGGACCCGCGTTGAAGTGACCTCGAACCCCCTTGAAGCCGCGAAAAGAGCCGATATTCTTTACACCGACGCCTGGGTCAGCATGGGACAGGAAAATCAGCGGAAAGATGTTACGGAAATTTTCCGGCCCTTTCAGGTGAACGCCCAGCTGGTGAAGCTTGCCAGCCCCCACGCCCTCGTCATGCATTGTCTTCCGGCCCATAGGGGGGAAGAGATTACGGACGAGGTGATGGAGAGCGCGCGCTCTGTCATTTATGAACAGGCAGAAAACCGGCTCCATTTCCAGAAAGCACTTCTCGAGATGCTCCTGAAAGACTCCGAGAAGTCCGACAGAAAGAAATCATTTTCCGGTATATAACCTGACAGGACGGATTGGATGAAAAAGAAGGCAAAAAATAGCAGCCCGCAGGGGAGGGGCCGATCCCTGAAGCCGGTGAAAAAGGTGGTCCTGGCTTATTCGGGAGGGCTCGACACCTCGGTGATTATCCAATGGCTTAAAGAAAACTACCACTGTGAAGTCATTGCTTTTTGCGCCGATCTGGGGCAGGGAGAGGACCTTTCAGAGGTTCGGAAAAAAGCCATAAAAACGGGCGCGGACAAAGTCGTGGTGGAAGATTTGCGGGAGGAATTTGTAGAAGATTTTGTATTTCCCATGCTGCGCGCTTCAGCCCTTTATGAAGGGGAATATCTGCTCGGAACGTCGATTGCCCGCCCCCTCATTGCCCAAAAGCAGATTGAAGTGGCCCGTAAGGAAAAGGCCGATGCCGTGTCCCACGGAGCGACCGGAAAGGGGAACGACCAGGTCCGCTTTGAACTGGCCTACCTGACTCTGATGCCCTCCATTCGGATCATCGCCCCCTGGCGGGAGTGGAACTTCCGGTCGCGCGGAGACCTGATCGATTATGCGGACGCACAGGGAATTCCAATATCAGCGACCCGTTCAAAACCTTACAGCATCGATAGAAACCTTTTTCATACCAGTTATGAAGGGGGGATTCTGGAAGATCCCTGGGTAGAGCCCCCTGCCGGAATGTTTTTGATGACCGTTCCCGCGGAAAAGGCGCCCGCAAGGGCCCAGACGATAGAAATTGAATTCAAGAAGGGAAACCCTGTCGCGGTGGACGGAAAAAAGCTCTCTCCGGCGCGCCTTTTGTCCCGCCTTAACGAAGTTGCGGGGAGGCATGGTATCGGGAGGGTTGACCTTGTGGAAAACCGCTATGTCGGAATGAAATCGAGAGGCGTCTACGAGACCCCGGGAGGAACGCTTCTTCACAAGGCCCACCGTGCGGTGGAATCATTGACCCTCGACAGGGAAGCGATGCATCTTCGCGATTCCTGGATTACCCGATATTCCGAGCTGGTCTATTACGGGTACTGGTTTTCTCCCGAGCGCAGAATGCTTCAGGCGGCCATTGACAAATGTCAGGAACGGGTGGAAGGAATAGCCCGGTTGAAGCTTTACCGGGGCAGTTGCCAGGTGACCGGACGAAAATCGTCCCGGTCGCTCTATGATGCCTCGCTTGCCACATTTGAAGAAGAAGAGGTCTACGATCAGAGGGACGCCGAAGGTTTTATCAAATTGAATGCTCTTCGTTTAAAAATCCAGGCCGGAGAATCGACCCGCTAAACTTATGCCTGTTCGTGGAAAAAAACCGAACAAAAAACTGTGGGGCGGGAGATTTACCGAAGCCACCCGTCCCTCGGTGGAGAAATATACCGCCTCTCTCCATTTTGACAAACGACTCTTTCGTCAGGACATCCGGGGGAGCATTGCCCATGCCCGCACCCTTTACCGGGCCAAGATATTAACGCGCGGGGAGAACGAACGGATCATCCGGGGCCTGGAAGAGATACAAAGGG
>DATNMI010000404.1:0-1347 GCA_035602375.1 Nitrospiria bacterium
CGGGGGGGGGACTTTATTACCCTGAACGGAACGACGGGAGAAGTCATCCGGGGGGAGGCTTCTTTGATCCGACCCAAGGTGAGCCGCGAGTTTACGGTCATCATGGGCTGGGTGGACCAGGTCCGGAGGCTGGGCGTCCGGACCAATGCCGATACCCCACATGACTCCAGAGTGGCAAGGGAATTCGGCGCCGAAGGGATCGGGCTTTGCCGGACGGAACATATGTTTTTCAATGAAGACCGGATCCGGGCCGTCCGGGAGATGATTCTCTCCTCGAATCTTGAGGGAAGAAGGAAGGCGCTGGAAAAACTCCTTCCTTTTCAGAAAGAGGATTTTATCGGAATTTTCAAGGAGATGAACGGTTTGCCGGTAACCATCCGTCTTCTCGATCCCCCGCTCCATGAATTCCTTCCCCATACCGACGCGGAACTAGAGGAGCTCTCCCGGGAAATGGGGACATCATTTGACAGTCTCGCGCAGAAAAACAGGTCGCTACACGAGTTTAATCCGATGCTCGGCCATCGCGGATGCCGTCTCGGGATCAGTTTCCCGGAGATTTATGAAATGCAGGTGCAGGCGATCTTTGAAGCCGCCTGTGAATTAAAGCGGGAAAAATTCAAGGTGTTTCCGGAGATCATGATTCCCCTGGTCGCGCTTCTTACCGAGTTTAACCAGATGAAAGAACTGGTGGACCGGACGGCCCGGTCGGTGATGGACCGTTACAAAATCAAGATCAGCTACAAGACGGGCACGATGATCGAGCTTCCCCGGGCCGCCCTGGTGGCGGACCAGATCGCCCGTTCCGCCGAATTTTTCTCTTTTGGCACCAACGACCTGACTCAGACGACTTTCGGGTTAAGCCGGGACGACGCCGGGAAGTTCCTTCCCGATTACATTGACAAGAAGATCCTCTCTGAAGACCCTTTTGTCTCCATCGATCAGGAAGGGGTGGGCGCCCTGATCCGTTTAGCCGTTGAGAAAGGCCGGAGCGCGCGAAAAGATCTCAAGACAGGTATCTGCGGCGAACATGGCGGGGATCCCCGTTCCGTGGAATTCTGCCACAGGGTGGGACTCGATTATGTCAGCTGTTCTCCTTACCGGGTTCCGATCGCGCGCCTGGCGGCGGCTCATGCGGCCCTGAAGAAAGCCTGATCTGGCGCCCGCAAAAACACGCCTCTCCCTCCGAGCTCGCTTTGGAAGCGATTTCACAGCGCACATGGTTTTTTTCAGGTGGGGAGAGGTTGGGAGAGGGGGTCATCATGAATGGTTTACCAGTTATTTATGAGACATGACACCAGTGACGCTTTTTGGATGCGGCAGGTCTTCCGGCTGGCCCTGCGGGGAGAG
>DATNMI010000420.1:0-2761 GCA_035602375.1 Nitrospiria bacterium
TTTACAAAAAAGAGGATTTCCCGGAATGGGACATATTCTCCAAATGGAACGAGGTTTATTTTATCATATCGACCGTCCGGAATTCCATCCGCGTTAATGAGATAGGCGCTATTAAACCAGGAGACCCCCTCAGGCCCTCTGACGTATGAAGGAGCGCCTGTCAGGAGAGGCATGTGAAGAGAGCGGACATAGCGGTTCAGCTCGTCTTTAAACCGGGAATCTTTTTCATAAATGAACGGGGCCGCCGTTTCAGGCCAGAGGATCAGATCGGGATACTGTTTTGAGGCTTCATCCGTTAGGCTCTCATAAATTTTTAATATCTCCATCCGGAAAGACTCGTCCCATTTCCTGTCCTGATCGATATTCCCCTGAACGACGGCGACCCTGACTTTCTGGGCAGGGAGGGCTGGGGCAGATAATCGGAAGCTCCCGTAGAGGAGCACAAGAATTAAAACAGAGAAGACCCCCACGGGCCGACGCCAATGGAACGGTGATCCTGGCTTCTCGCCCTGTCCGTGGAAAATAAAAACAGCCAGGATTTCATAAAGAGAACGGTTGACCATCAGTATCAGAAAGGTCACGCCGTAGACCGAGGCAGTATCGGAAATTTGAATCAACGGGAGGTTTTGATACTGGGAGTAGCCGAGATCAAGCCATGGAAAAGGGATGAAAAAGTGGCCCCGGAGGAACTCAAGGCCCGTCCAGAGGAGCGGAACGGTTATTTCCCGGGGGAGAGGAATGCCGGGCAAGGCCCTGTTGATGCCCCAGGCGAAAATTCCCGGGTAAACGGAGAGGATCAGGGTCATCAGAAGAAACGCGCCAAAACCAACAAACCAGGGAATTTTCCCGTAGGTCACGATGGTCGGGATGATCCAGCGGAGGGAAATAAAGAAAAAAAAGAGGCCGGAGACGAAGCCCAGGAAAAAGGCCTCTCCCGGCCTCTTCCCCTCAAGCGCGTAGAATAACGGGAGAAATGCAATCCAGGCCAGAGCTTCCAGGTTCCAGCCGGGAAAGGCCGCGCTCAGGAGAATTCCGGTGGCCGCCGCCGGAACAATATCCTTAAGAGAGCGTCTTTTCAACATTTAAGGGAGAGAACGGAGCAGGTTTCAGGGTTTTCCTGTTTCAGATTTCGGGTGATGGTCAATCCCGATATAGGCGTTGATGAAGCGGGTAATCCTTTTCTCATCAAATTCCTTCAGCTTGTCGATCCTGTTCCATGCCGTCATGGCAATCAGGGAATCGAGGTCAGGATAGGGGGCAACGACGATCCGCTGGTATTGCGACGCGATGAGCTGAAGTTTACGGACCATTTCGTCGCAAGGATTATTGCAGCGGTACTGGATAATTACGCCGCCATCCTCCAGATTATGGACCTGAGTCTCTTTTGGGACCGGTTCTCTGTGCAGGCCCCATTGCGTAATATAGGGGGTATGGGGCCCGGAGGTGGGCGGATCGCTGTTATAGGGGGCGTGGGGAGCTCCCGGCGAGGAGATATGTTCATTCCCCTGGTCGGGGACGACGGTTCCGGGTTCCTTGTTTTTATCCGATTTAGCCGATGCGGCCGAGGCCTGAAAGAATGACCCGGTCACCATCGCGAAAAGAACGACGGCAAGACATGCCTTGAAAACGGCGAAAAGAGTATTTCTATGGGCATTCATTTTAAAAAGCTCCTTTTTAAATAATTTTTTGATCCTATCAGGAACTCTGTAAAAAATCAAACGGGGAATCCCGGAGAAATTCCAAATTGACTTTTTCAGGAATTTCAATATACTAAATCATTTATTTACCTTCTATTAAGGCGGGGAAAATCCCTTGCTTGGGCGATGAAGCAGAAATTGAAAACTTTGATTGAAAAAGGCCTGGAGAAACTTCGGGAAGAGTACCCTTTTGAGACGATGCCGGCCGTTCTTCTTGAAATTCCGAAAAAGGAAAACCAGGGGGATTATTCTACCCCGGTCGCAATGGGTTTAGGCTCCCTCCTGCGACAGCCGCCGAGAAAAATAGCTGAAAAACTGGTCAAAGCCCTGCCAGAAGACCCTGCCATAGAAAAAATAGACGTGGCGGGCCCCGGGTACCTTAATTTTACCTTCAAAAGGAGTCATTGGAACGACGTATTAAAAGAAGTTGTTCTAAAAGGGCCGGCCTACGGCCGTTCACCGGTCAGGAAGGGGATCAAAGTCCAGGTTGAATTTGTCAGCGCTAACCCGACCGGCCCGCTCCATGTCGGCCATGGAAGAGGAGCCGTCGTTGGCGATGCCCTCTCCAATCTCCTTGAAGCGGTCGGATATGAAGTCGAGAGAGAGTATTATATCAATGACGTCGGCCGCCAGGTGGAGCTGCTCGGACAATCTGTCTATCAGCGCTACAGGGAACTCGACGGGGAGAAAGCCGAAATTCCGGAAGGGGGTTATCTGGGGGACTATGTCACTGAAATCGCCCGTGAAATTAGAAAGCATTCCTCCAGGATACCCGCCGAACAGGAACGGATCGGTCCTTTTTTTTCGACTTTCGCTAAAGAGAAAATTCTGGAGGAAATTCGCCGGGACCTGAAATTCCTTGGCGTTGAAATTCCGCACTGGTACTCCGAAAAAAGCCTTTATGACTCAGGTTCGGTCGATAAAGTTCTTGGATTGCTTAAAGAGAAGGGACTTCTTTATGAAGCGGAAGGGGGAACCTGGTTTGCGACCTCTCGTTTTGGCGATGACAAGGACAGGATTGTCATCAAGAGCAACGGGGACAAGACCTATTTTGCATCGGATGT
>DATNMI010000427.1:0-7578 GCA_035602375.1 Nitrospiria bacterium
GAGATGTCGACCGCTTCGATCCGATGGGGAAGACGGGGCAGACCAAGAAAGGTTTCGGCCTGCTTTAAGATGGCCAGCTCCCCCTCCTTGGCGGCGACCCGTCCGTTGAGTGAGAGCCGGGCGTTCTCGTCCGCCAGTTTCAATAACTGGTAATCCTTTCCCCGCGAAGGGGATTTCAACGTGACGGAACGGCCTCTTTTTTCAGTCAGCCACTTTTCAATCAAGGAGCGGTCCGACAACTCCTTCGGAACAAAAATTTCAGGAGGAATCAGCCGGTCTTTCGCGTAATACTGCTCCAGAAAGGTCTGGTAAATCTCTTCGTCGGTCTCGCCGGAGAGGTTGTCCCAGAAATAGTCGCCCCGGCCGACCAGAAGCCCCCCTCTGACAAAGAGGATCTGAAGATCGGCGTATTTCCCCTCCCTGGCAAGAAAAATCACATCCTGGTCTTCCAGATCGGTCGATGAAATCCGCTGTTTCTCCAGGACCGATTCGATATTGGCGATCCGGTCCCGAACGCGCCCGGCCTCTTCAAACGCCTGCGCCTCAGCAAGCCGCTCCATCTCTCTTGAAAGTAGCCTCACCAGGTCTTTGTCTTTTCCTTCCAGAAAGAGCCGGACCTGGCCGACGATCTTCTGGTATTCCTCACGGGACTGGTAGCCGGTGCAGGGGGCCATACACCGCTTGATCTGATACTCAAGGCAGGGGCGCTCGGCTTTGCCGTCGATCTCTATTTTGCAGGTGGCCAGCGGAAAATAGCGGCGGATCCAGTTAAGCGTCGATTTGAGGGCCCCGGACGGAATGTAGGGTCCGAAATAGAGGTTGCCATCTTTTTTGACCTTTCGGACGATTTTTAATCTCGGAAAATCCTCCGTGACGGGAAGGCAGAGATAAGGGTACTGCTTGTCGTCCCGGAGCATAACATTGAATTTGGGACGATGTTTCTTGATCAGGTTGCTCTCGAGCAGAAAGGCTTCCAGTTCCGAACCTGTGGCGATATATTCGAGGTCGGCAATCTGGGACACCATGAAGGCGGTCTTGACTGATGGGACGTTCTGGTCCTGAAAATAGGAGCGGACCCTGTCTTTGAGGGAGATCGCCTTGCCGACATAAATGACGGTGTCGCGGCTGTTCTTAAAAAGGTAAACCCCCGGTGAGGAGGGGAGCAGAGAGACCTTGCTTTTTATGTCCGGGGGGGCTTCCATCCCAAAATTCTAACAAAACCCGGCAGGGAATACAATTTCTGCGCCGCAAAACGGCTAAGGTCAGGGGTCATAGTACAGGGGGTAGGGTGCAGGGGTATAAGATAAATAAGGGTGTTAGGGAGTAGGGTAAAGTAGGCAGGGATTAATGTTTTGCCCCTGCTTCTCTATACTCCATTCCCTTATACGCTCAACACCCCTATACCCTGACCCCCTTATTCTCCTACACCCTTAACTTAAAAGGTGTAAGTCATGGCGAGCGTTGACTTCAAAATTGGTGAATCAATTCCGTAAAGACCCGTTCTCAGCGCGATCTCTTCCATCAGGTCCCCAGGCCTGAACCAGGCGATCCCCCAGGAAAGGGTCATCTCCGGCCGATATTTCCAGATCAGAAGAAAGTTCCCTTCCGTCCCGATTCTTTCGTTGTTCACCGGCGTTCCACCGATTAGCAGGACACCCCGGTCTGTCTGGTTAAAATAAGGAAAGAGCTCCGCTTCCAACCGGAGATCGGGATTGAACTGCCAGGACGAAAAAAATTTAAACAATAAAAAGTTGTGCGAAAGAGCTCTGTTAAAACCTCCGGGATCAGGGAGGTCGCCAAACCCGCTGTTAAGATCGACCCCATGATAATAGTTCCCCGGATTGTTTAAGAGGATTCCGTTTCCGCCCTTAAAATCACCCGCCACCGAGTTATACGAGGTTTCCCCGGCGGGGAGCCCCTTGCCCTTCACCTTAAGCAGGGCCATCCCTAATTGAAGTTTTTCCCAGGCCTCTTTCGCGGTTAGCCAGATGTTGTATCCGTATCTCGGGGCATTCACCGAATAAAGCCCGTCAAACCCATAAAAGTTGTCATACTCCGCGGTCCATTGAATGTTTCCGGTTTTAAAATTTCCCGCGAGGCCATAGACAGCCACGTTTGAATCATTCACCAATAAACCCGTTTGGGGTCTTTGATCCCTGTAAAGAAGAAGCTCAGCCTGCTCGGTGCTGTTCCAGGTGAAACGGCCGTCAAAGAGGAGGCCGTTCCAGTCGGCCTCACCGAGGGCGCCGAACTGTGCATGGTCCGGTTCGGAAAGCTTTAAATAGGCCAAGTCGAGATTGAAGTTATTAGAATTGAGATTCAATGATACTTGATCGACGGTATTGTTGAGAACAAGGCCGTTGCCGAGGAGAAGATTTTTTCGTCCAACGGCAGTACTGAACGATGGTGCCCAGCGTATTTTTAAATACGACTCCCGCACCATTCCCCCGGTAGCCAACGCCCCGCTGACATTTCCCGTGCTTCCCAGGAGATATCCGCCATCGGGCGTCGAGCCCCCCGAAACGGGGTTTAAATAATAGTTTAAAACAGCCGAAGTGATGCCGACTTCAAATACCACATTGAGTTTGAACTGGAGGGCCCAAAGGTCTTCCCAGGAGGGGAGGGGGTAACTGTTTCCGCCCAAAAGATTGTAATGATCGTTTGTGAGGCCGACCTCTCCGGAGTACGTCAAGGCGGCGGGAGGCGCCTCCTCCGCCTGGGTAGAGAGCGGCTGGGAGAAAGAAAAAAATGAAATGACGAAGAGAATGAAATAAGAACTGCGCTTGGCCATGATTTAGCTTTTTATTTTATCCGGGCTTTCAACTTCGAACAGTCCTCTGCTGTTAAAACGTAAAGGTGAGGCCGGCATGAAACTCCATAATCGTCGTGGGGCTTACGGGTTGAATGCCGTCGCCGGGACCAAAATAGGCGTAGACAGTATTCACTTTAAGGTTCTTATCAATCGTGTAATCGACGCTCAAATTAAATTCCGTGCCGACATTATCGCCTGAGCCCGGCAGCACATCGGTCATATGAACAAAGGGAAAGTATTGAATGCTCACGATTGTCAACGGATTCGGAACAAAATCGGCGGAGAGCCTGACGGCGTGGATGCCCGTCGTGATGTTCCAGGCCTTCTCCATGCCGTTGAAATCAACGCCATTATGGAAGTTGGTCGGGTTATAGAAGAGTACCCCGTGCCCTCCAGTGAAGTCGCCTCCACCCCCCAGCGAGTTATAGGAGACATCGGTCGTGGAGCCGGCGCCCGCGCCTGTTGCCCGGATATAGGCGATTCCGGTGATGATCGACCCCATGCTGGCATGGCCTCCGACGAAAAGGTTCGTCCCTACGCGATTGAGGGGCGCAGCACCGGCAGGGAGCGTGCAGGCCGGGGGTAGCGCAATGTTGTTAAACACACAGCCGTCCTGCCCTGAAATATTATCATACTCGATTGCCACTCCCGAAGGGCCCGGCGCACTGTCCATGAAAAAACCAAAAATATTGGTCGTGGAATCGCTCCCGCTGACCGAAGTATACGATTTATCAGAATCGCTCAGATAGAAGGCGCCAAAGTTTGAACCGGACGATTTGGTCACAAGACTGAACAAGAGGGCATTCTCGTCGGTATCGGTGCTGGCGCCCGTCTTGAAGCTGTTGGCCTCTTTGATTTTTAGATAGCCGGCTGTCAATTCCATGAATTCCATCGGAAAGGCCATTGTAAATCCGTCGACGGTACTATAAAAGGCCATCCCATGCCCCAGTTTCAGCTCCTGGCGGCCGGCATTCAGCGTCGCGCCGGACCACTTGGCGCTTAAATAAGCCTGGTAAATCCCGACCCCCTGGTTACTGGTGCCATTGTAATTGAGCTGGCCGCCGAACGGAGGCCCGGTACCGAGAATATAGCCCCCCTGCCCGTTGCTCGGGGAGTTGACCATCTGCATTTCAAAGACGCCGGTCGTGATGCCCTGGCTGATGATCCCTTTTAAGAGAAACCGCTGATCAAAATAGTCAGAGGAATCGAGGGTCGTGCCATTGCCGTCGGTATCGCTGTAGTAATATCCGCGCACACGGTACTCCCCGTTGACTTTCAGGTCTGCGGCAAAAGTCGTCCCCGCCAGGATCATTAATAGAAACGCGCTCACGATTGCGCCATTCCATCTTCTCATGAAGTCGCTCCTTGTCTGGTGTCCCATAAAAATTGGTATCATTCCTTCTTATTTCCCCTCCCTTGATGGGAGGGGATGATGGGGAGGGTGAGGCGTGATTTATCCCCTCACCCAACCTCTCCCACTTTGTTCCGGCGATTGCTAACCGGCCAAGGGGAGAGGAGTAATAGATTACCCGGCCAATATAACACAAGTCATTCAAGAGAAACCAGACGAGTGTAAAAAAAAGCCCCGGTTTTAGGCCGGGGCTTTTAGTTTTCCGATTAACTAAGGAAATTTTACAGCTTAACGTTGACCTTCAGGATCGCCGGGGTGCCAAAGGCGCTATAGGAAGGCGCAGTGCCTCCGCCATCAACGGATGCACTGGCATTACCATAAACGACGCCGTCCACGGTCACATTGCTATTGGCTTTCCAACGAATGCCTAGACCAATGGTATTTTCCGAAGTGATCTGACCTGTTGACGAATTGTTCCAGCCGAGGGAGCTGTAGAGATATTCAGCGCCGATGATCCAGTCCGCTGATAGGGGGAAGAGAATCGCCGCATTGAGATTCAAAGCGCTGCTCTCATAGACGCCTGCGGTACCCGAATTGCTTTGGTTAAAGCTTCTGTATTCCGGATTGAGGTTTAAAATCACCGGCATCAGATTAAAGGTATAGGCGCCACCGATCGTCAAATCGGTCTCACCGGTATAGGTGTTGCCGGTAGCCGATGGCGAAGGGTCTCCGTGGATATAACCAACGTTTGCGTAAAGCGCGAGATTGGGTATGACCACAGCCTTATATCCGATGTAATTTCCATAGCCAGCGCCAAGACTCTGACCGATGCGGACTTCGCCCCCAAAGGCCCCGACATTCACCTGGAAGTTCAATAGATTACTATTGCCCAAAGCTGTCGGTGCGGCACCATTTGCCGCAGGCAAATTTCCGTTATAAACGGTTTCGTTCAGATCAATCGTGACTTCTTTGTTCGCCTGAACCATGCCCATTTCCTGAATGAAGGAGCGGGAAGGGCCGGCGAAGGCGGATGTGGCAAGTAAGGCAAATGCCGCTGCCAGCATTAAGTTGAGAGATAATACTTTTTTCATTACGACCTCCATAAATTTGATTAATATTATTTTAGATACCGCGTCAGGGAAGGTTGCCAGTAGCCGATCAACAAGTCCCTGGAACTGCTCCCTGCTTGCTGCTTACTGGCCTTGACAAAGCCTTTTTAAGGGTAGCCGATATTCCGGATTTGTCAAGCAGGTTACTCCAGTTATTTTTGTTACTTTTTATATTAAATATACTTAAATGATTTACGAGATTGTTATATAGCACTAGTAGAGCGCAAGTCAAGAAGTTATTTTGCGACCTTGCCGGTCTCAGCTGGAAGCTCAAAGCTGAAAGTAAAAACGTTTTTATCTCTAACTTCGAGCTTCCGCCTTCGAGCATCGAGCTATGGCAGCGGTCCTGCCATTTGCACCGCGGCCTGCGCCAGCGCGATCAACGGCGCGGGATAAACCCCCACTGCCAGAATAAAGATCAGCGCAGCAACCAGCGCCGTTGAAATTCCGGGGCCGGTAGCCAGAAGATATTCCCGGTCGGTCTCTTTCATATACATGACCATTACCACTTTTAGGTAGTAGTAGGCGGAGATCGCGGAGAGGAGAACGCCGATGACGGCAAGCCAGGTGAGGTTGTGGTGAACGGCGGACATAAAAATATAGAATTTTCCGATAAAGCCCGCCGTTGGGGGGAGGCCGGTGAGCGAAAACATAAAAACAAGCATCATAAAAGCCGCAAAGGGGTACTTTTTTCCGAGGCCGGTCAGGTCGGTAATCTCTTCTCCATGGAAACCCCCTTTATGTAGAAGAATGATCACTCCGAAGGCCCCCATGTTCATGACGGTATAGATCAGCATATACATCATGAGGCTGTAGGTGCCGTCCGGACCTCCTGCGATCAGACCGATTAAGGCATAGCCGGCATGGGCGATCGAAGAGTAGGCGAGCATCCGCTTGATGTTGGTCTGAACAATGGCGAGGATATTTCCGACCGCCATCGTGAGGATCGCTAGAACAATTAACAGGGTGGTCCACTCGGCCTTGATCCCCCCCAGACTCTCCAGAAAGACCCGAAGAAAGACCGCCATGCTCGCCGCCTTTGGTCCCGCGGCCATAAAGGCGGTCACCGCTGTAGGCGAGCCTTCATAAACGTCGGGGGTCCACATATGGAATGGCACGGCAGAGACCTTAAAGGCAAGTCCGACGACCAGGAAAATGACCGCCAGAAGAAAGCCCGGGGAGATGAGCGTGCCTGCGAGCGCCCCCGCTTTGATGAAATTTTCAATCTCCATCAGGTTGGTGCTCCCGGTCATGCCGAAGAGAAGCGAAATGCCGAAGAGAAGAATGCCGGACGAAAAGGAACCCAGGACAAAATATTTGGCGGCGGCCTCGATCGACTTGCCTTCAAACCGCTTAAACCCGGCCATCACATAGAGCGATATCGACATGGTTTCAAGGCCGAGGTAGACCATGATCAGGTCCCCTGCCGATACCATGATCATCATCCCGGCGGTGGCCAAAAGGATAAACGCGTAGTATTCTCCCAGATGGATGTCTTCCTCATCGAGATAGCGCATGGAGATCAGGATGGTTATCGCCGACCCGATATAGATGATATATTTAAAAAAGGTCGAGAAGGGGTCGAGAATAAACATTCCGCCAAAGGCGTACACGCTTCCGCGATTTAAAATCATGAAACTGCTGATGGCCGCGGCAATAAGACCGCCAATCGCGAAATAGCCGAAATGGTACCGCTGTTCCTTCGGCGTAAACGGCTCCATTAGCAGAACGACGCAGGCAAAAAGGGTGATGACGGTCTCAGGAAGAATCGCCATGAAATGTGAAATCGGTATGTTCAATTAAAACTCCAAAGACAGTTGAAGGGCTGAAAAAGCCAGCCGTTAAAAAGTTGAAAGGCTCAAAAAACGGGCCGTTGAAGGGTTAAAGGGTTTAAACATAAAAAAGCTATCAATTTGGGGGCCTTCGCAGACCCCGCTCAATGCCCCCAAACCCCAGCTCGCACAGGCAAAGCCTGATGTCTCGCTCATTCACTAGCTCCCGAACAGGCCGTGCATGAAATCACGCCAGGAGAAGGCGACGGCTGTCTGTCCGGTAGTCTGTTCGATCAGATGCCCGACGGTCGCGTGCATGACATTTAAAAATGGGTTAGGGTAAAACCCGATGTAAAAAACCAGAATTAAAAGTGGGATCAGCGTGGCGAGCTCCCTTCCGTTTAAATCGGGAAGCTTCGCGTTTGATTCTTTGGTAATCGCCCCGAAAATCACCCGCTGCAACATCCAGAGCATATAGACGGCCGCCCAGATAATTCCAAACGTGGCAAACACCGCGACCGGCCTGTTGGCGAG
>DATNMI010000430.1:0-1148 GCA_035602375.1 Nitrospiria bacterium
TGTTTATTTCCAATCAAATTAGGGGGAATCCGGATAACCCCTGGTTTCTCAGATACCATCAGCACCCCGGGAATATTAGTTCCTCCAATAGTCTGTGAATGTAATATTCCAATCCCTCCTTTTATCCGTCCCGGCATCGCAATGTCGATGTGGGAGCCGCTCTATATTATCGAAGTGGTTCGAGACCCGTTCAATTTCCCTTTCCTGGGAATGTCGATTCCCCCTCCGGCCGGGGTCTTTTCTCCTCATGGAAGCGCCGAGGTGGCGGCACAAGGCCAGGGATCTTTCTATCAAGTCCATGCGATTGCCTACCCTGTTCTGACCTTACTGAACCTGTTTACCGATTTACTCTGTCTTTCCACCAAAACGGTGAATATGGATTATCTAACAGAACTGGATCCGACCTGGAACGATTCTCTTTTAGCCACGCTTCTTTCCCCAGAGGCCGTGTTAGTCTCCAATATCCTGGGTGCGGTGGCGTGTATCGGGGATTGTTTAGCGGAAACGGCTTCTTTAATTCCGGGGACCGACAGCGGGGCGGGGTTACAGGTGACCGATAATCTTTTCTGGTGCGCCGGCTGCCTTGGGTTTAATTACCCGATGGATGGCCAGGTCGCACAATCGACCAATCAGATTCAGGATTCAAGCTTGTTAGTCAGCCGGATGGTCGCCCGGATGCACCGGGTGGGGCTGATGATGGATACCACCAATCCTCTCAGTGTCAATGGAGCCTGTCAGGCGAGCCCCCGGCCCTTTATGAAACATTCCCAATATAAAATTCAACTGATTTATCCGAGACCGGAGCCGGTGGGAGCTTGTTGCCGGTTCCTCGGTTCTCCAACACAATCGTACAGTTATTTTCAAAACTTCCCTGTTCAGGGAGAGGATTTTGGGTATTTACTATGGCAAAAATTCGAATGCTGCGCGCTTTAGTCAGTCTTTTAATGGTCACGATGCTCTTTGTTCCCTCGGTCAAGGGGGAGGAGGGGACTCTTCCCCCAAACTGGCTGGAAGAGGCGATGAAGAAATATAAGCAGGTACAGCCTTTAGAGCAGAAGAAAAATAAAACGGCACTCTACGCCTTTTTTTCGTTGGGAATGCCCAAAGGGTCAATTGACCGGATGATCCTCGACTCTGAAAAAAGCGGA
>DATNMI010000436.1:0-2507 GCA_035602375.1 Nitrospiria bacterium
AACAGCGAAGAGGAGCTCGAAGAGGAGCGCCGGTTATTGTATGTCGCGGTGACCCGGGCAAAGGAAAAGCTCTTTTTAACCTATCCGGTGTCTGCTTTTGACCGTGCCTCCGGAATGGTCCTGTGCCGTCCCTCGCGGTTCCTGGAAGAACTTGCGCCCGGACTTCTTGAAGAATGGACGATTGTTCCGGAAGCCATGGGCTAATCCCTGAATTTCGAAAGGAAATTCGATGAAAACGCTTTTCAAGTCGGTTCATCTCTTCTCCATGATCGCATGGTTCGGAGGCACGCTTTTTATCAGCCTGGTCGCTCCGCCGATGTTCCACGCTTTTTCCCGCGAACAGGCGGGAGATATTATGGGCGGGGTGATTTTTCCGACCTATTTTACTCTGAGTTATTGGGGCGGGGGGCTTACCCTGGCCTCCCTGTTGCTGGTCCGGGGGAATAAGGTCCGGTTTCGCGCGATCCTGATCCTGGTCATGCTTCTTTTAACCCTTTACAGCGGCTTGTGGGCGGGGAGAGAGGCCAACCGCCTGAGACAGGAACTCAGGGCGGAAACCAGTTCCGAACGGACAGCCGAATTGAAAAACAGCTTTCATCTTCAGCACAGGCTTTCCTTTTTTTCGCTCATGACCATGGCGGCCATGATTCCTCTGGTAGTGATCCTGACGGCCAGGGATCTGAAAGATTCCTGAGAGATGATTTAAAGGGAAAAAACCTTATGGATTCTTTTGTTTTGCACAACCCGGTCCGGATCCTCTTCGGCCCCGGGGAGATTGAAAAGGCCGGCATCGAGGCGAAACGGATCGGGCGGAGAGCGCTCCTTGTCACCGGAAAATCATCGGCGCGGAAATTCGGAATGCTGGATCAGGTGGTCAATTCCCTGGAGAAGGAAGGGGTCGCGTGCCATCTTTACGAGCGGGTAGAACCGAATCCGAGGGTCGATACGATCAATGAAGGCGGAAGAATTGCCAGGCAAAATCAGTGCGACCTCGTTATCGGTCTGGGGGGCGGTTCTCCTATGGACGCCGCCAAGGGAATCGCGGCCATGTCGGTCATGGACGGTTCGATCTGGGACTATATCAGGAGCGGGCCGGGCCCTTTTAAAAAAATCACGCATGCGCTTCCGGTCATGACCATTCCCACTTTTGCGGGGAGCGGTTCGGAAGCCAACGCTTATGGCGTCGCGACCCATTGGGAGCGCCGTCTTAAGGCGGTATTTGCCTCGGAAGTCCTGTTTCCAAAAACGGCCATTGTCGATCCGCATCTGACTTTTTCCGTTCCTGCTTCCGCCACGGGAGAGGGCGGAATCGACATGCTCTGCCATCTTCTCGAAAGTTATTTCACGGGCAATGACAGTTCTCCGGTTGCGGACCGGTTGACCGAGAGCCTGGTCGCGGGAATTTTGGAAAATCTCGGAAAGGCCATGAAAAATGGAAAAGACCTGGAAGCGAGGTCCGTTCTTTCATGGACGAGCACGCTGGCCCTGTCCGGCGTTGTGGACGCGGGACGTTCCGGAGGTTTTCCGATCCACTGGCTGGAACATTCTCTTTCGGCCCATTATGATATTCCCCACGGCAGGGGCCTTGCCATACTCCTTCCGAGGGTTGTCGAATTTACCCTTTCTTCCCGTCCTTCCCGGTATGCCCGTCTGGTCAAACGGGTTTTCGGCCCGCATGTGGTAGGGACGGGCCGATCTGATCTGGAAGCGGCCCATATCTTTCATCAGGAGCTGGTCCGTTGGATGGAGGGGATAGGCATGCACGGTTCCCTCGGAGAATCCGGAATTGACGGTTCCCTGTTCGAGAGAATGGCCGATGAGACGCTCTTGCTTTATGGAAAGGGAAAGGACTTTCTGGAAAATCCGAGGAAAATCACCCGGTCCGGCATTCTTGAAATCTTTAATAACGCTCTGGAGAATACGTCAAATTGAAAACAGAAAAAGAATCCGCATTACTGCTCAATCTCATCATATGGGAAAGAATCATTATCGGCCTCCTCCTGATCATGGTTTCCATCAAGGGGATGTCTCTCATAAACAGGGACCTGCACGAAATGGCGCTCCTGTTGATTGGAGAAATGAACCTCGATATCGACCGGTCAGTGATTGCGATGGCCCTTCAAAAATTCGGAATGATGGATGGGATGACGCTTTTTAAAATTTCTACAGGGGTACTCCTTTATGGACTCCTTTATCTGGTGGAAGGGTATGGGCTCTACCGGCGTCGTCCCTGGGCGGAATACCTCACCGTCATCGCGATTGCGGTGTTTATCCCGTTTGAAATTTATGAAATCATCACGAAGCTGACGGTGTTTCGGGTGGGGGCTCTGGTTTTAAACGTTCTGATCGTGATTTTCCTGATCCGCCATACTGAAATGTTTCCCAACGCGCCCTTTCTCGGCAAAAGAAAATAAAAGCGCTTATTTTCTCTGGGAAACCCCTGAAGCCACTGCGGCCTTCAGCACTTCTGCGGCGACCTTTTCCCCGACTGCCTTGTTGAAAATGCT
>DATNMI010000325.1:0-3800 GCA_035602375.1 Nitrospiria bacterium
ATAAGAGAGAAATAATCCCGTATGCCGAGACCGTCCACAATTTTCCGGGTATAGTCCGCCGGTTTGTTTGTGACCAGAGCTTTTTGTTTCTCTTTGAAAAATTGAAGGATCTCCTCCACGCCCGGGTAAAACCGGGTCGTATCGGTCAGGTGCTCCATATAATGCTTTCTGAAAATGGAAATGGCGTGCTCAAACCCCGCTCCCGACTCCTGTCCGATTGCCTTTCCGATGAGGCTTCTTACGCCGTTGCCGATATACCCATAAATTGTTTCGGGAGCCTTGGCCGGATACCCCAGGTCTGTCAGGCAGAGGTTGACCGACGTTGCCAGATCGCCCTTGGTATCGAGAAGCGTCCCGTCGAGGTCAAATATTAGAAGATCAAAATTTTCCATTATAGTCCTTTATTTTTTTCAGGTGTTTTCCCCGGAAACAGAAATAGAACTTTACGAAATACTACAACTCCCCCTGCCTCCGAGCTCGCTTTGGAAGCGATTTCACAGCGGACATACGCTTTTCCAAGCGGGAGGGGATAAAGGGGAGGGGGTCACCTTCCGGCTCATCCTTCACCCTCTCCCATCAAGGGAGAGGGAATTCCGGGGAATCCCTATCACTTTTCTCAGGTTTTCTTTTCAGGGAACCCTGAGTACGAACGGTTCCTTTTCGCGGGAAGCCTCGTCCACGCCGCTCCCGGCTGCCGTTTTCCGGATTTCGCCGTCCATATCCTGCATGTTTTTTGGATCGACCATTACTTCTCCCGCGTCATTTAGCCTAAGGGCCAACCGGTCGAGGGTCCAGAGGGTCGGTCCACCCGCGGGATTTCCTCTTTTGTCATAAAGGCTTCCCCAGGTCTGTTCTACAAAGAGGTTTCTTTCGGCATTCCAGTTGAGTATCACCTTTTGGTGAAAATATTTATCAGCGTACTTTTCCTTCGCGCTGAGCACGTAAATGAAATTTCCTTCCCGGACAAGGAAAAATTCGCCTTCGCGCAGCCATTGAACATGAACGCCCGGCGTAATCGCTTCGAGACGGAGGGTCCTGACTTCTGTCGGTTCATGATAATCGACAGCCGGCAGGAGAAACCGAACGGCGAGCCAACCTCCCGCCAGCAGTAAGAGAACCGGAATAAATGTGATCGTCAACCAGGAGAGAACCCCTTTAACCTCGGATTGCGGCTCCTGGCGGCCGGAAGTTTCTTTCATTTCATTCATACTTTGAATATAAGGGAAGCTGGAAAATCATTCAATCGTTTTTTACAAGTTGAACTGTTACCAACGCTTCGGTAGAATTATCACCTCTACATTTTAACAGAAAAAAGACGGAAAGGATGTTTTAGATGAAACAGTCCCAGACGCTGTTTGAAAAAGCGAAGAAACTAATCCCCGGAGGGGTCAATAGCCCGGTCCGCGCCTTCAAGGCGGTCGGAGGGAACCCCCTCTTTATGAAGAAGGCCAAGGGGGCGACGATTACCGACGAAGACGGCAAAACCTATATCGACTACGTTCTCTCCTGGGGCCCGATGATTCTGGGCCATGCCCATCCCGCCGTCATTGCGAAAATCCGAAGGGCCCTCCAAAACGGGACCAGTTTTGGCGCCTCGACGGCCCTTGAAGTGGACATGGCGGAAACCATTCATTCCGCTTTCCCTTCCATTGAAATGGTCCGGATGGTCAGTTCCGGCACGGAAGCCGATTTAAGCGCCCTTCGTCTGGCGCGGGGATATACCGGAAGAGACGCCATCATTAAATTCGACGGCTGTTATCATGGCCATTCCGACAGCCTTCTGGCCAAAGCCGGTTCCGGCATTGCCACTCTCGGCATTCCCGACAGCGCGGGCATCCCCCGCGATTTCGCGAAACATACCATGACGGTTGCCTACAATGATCTTGCCGCCCTCACCAAGGTCGTCAAAAAGGCGGGGTCGAAGGTTGCCGCCATCATCGTGGAACCGGTTGCTGGAAACATGGGGCTGGTTCTTCCCTCGAAGGGGTTTCTCGAGGGCTTGAGAGATATTTGCGATCATTACGATATTCTCCTGATCTTTGACGAAGTGATTACCGGCTTCCGCCTCTCCTATGGGGGCGCGCAGGGCTATTACAGCATCAAACCCGACCTGACTGCGCTCGGAAAAATTATCGGCGGAGGACTGCCGGTCGGCGCTTATGGTGGAAAAAAGAAGATCATGTCGCTGATCGCCCCGTCAGGACCGGTCTATCAGGCAGGAACCTTGTCTGGAAATCCGCTCGCCATGACCGCGGGGATAGCCACTCTGAAATTGTTGGAGAAAAAAGGGCTTTATGAAGATCTGGCGGGTAAAACAGAATATCTGTCTAAAGAACTGTCGATGGCGGCAAAACGAGCAGGGGTTTCCTACACCATCAACCGGATTGGTTCCATGTTCTCCGGCTTCTTCACGAAGGGCCCGGTTTACGATTACGCTTCCGCAAAATCGGCGGATACGCGCCGGTATGGCAGGTTTTTCAACCTGATGCTGGCGGAAGGGGTCTATCTTCCCCCTTCCCAGTTTGAGACGTCGTTCCTTTCAACCGCCCATACGCCGAAAATCCTGGAGAAAACAGTCGAGGCGGCCAGAAAGGCGTTTAAGAAGCTATAGGTAAAGACATAATTCATTGATGATATTACTCGTTGACTCCTGATTTGCGTTTCGTTAAATTTCAGCTTAAAGATGTGAAAGCAAACATTTATTTCCTCTGGAGGGTTCCAAATGACCCTGATGTCATTCAAGATTTCATTACTAAAGTGACCCCCACCTATGGCCCGTTTGTAACGGGTGAAATTCTCGACGCCATCTCTGAAGTCAACGGAAACAAAACAACAGGCGCCACAAATAATTAAACCCGGTGCTTTAATTTGCGGCCTTCAAAGCGATTAAAAATATTTCCGATCGTTATATCATTTGTTTTTATTCTCACAAGCGGCTGTTCAATCAGCTTCAGGGGAGGACCAAAGCTTGATCCCTCCCTCTCCTTTCGTGTCATCAAGACCGATCATTTCCTGGTCTATTTTCATGAAAGAGAGGATGTTCAGGCAAGAAAAGCGTCCGAAATCGCTGAAGAGATCCACGGAGTTCTTGTCGAAAAACTAAAATGGCCCCCTCCATCTGAAAAAACGCATCTCGTCATTCTAGACGCCCTTGACACCCCTTATGGAGCAACTCTCCCCTTTCCTCATAACGCAATCTATATTTCTCTTACTCCACCGCCTGCAAGCCCAATTCCGTTTTTGGTCGGGTACGATGACTGGTTAAGACAGGTTATCGCTCATGAATATGTGCATATCCTTCATCTTGACATGAATGGAGGCGCCTCCGCGGTCATTCGAACCATTTTTGGCCGGGACCCTTATCCTTTCCTCGTTTTCAACAGTGCTTTTCCAAACCTTATTCAGCCCGATTGGTTAATCGAAGGATTGGCGACCTATGAAGAAAGCGCTCTTGGCGTAAGCGACCGCAGAGACAATGCCTATGCGGATATGATGCTTCGAATGGCTGTGCTTGAAAATAATTTTCCAACAATAGATCAGGCCGGGGGGAAAGACAGCTGGCCCGGAAATCAGATTCAGTACCTGTTTGGAGCGAGATTCTATGATTACCTCGCGAGACATTTTGGGGAAGGTGTGCTCCTTGATTTGGCCCGGGAATACAGCCGAAAGGTAGTCCCATTCTTTGTCGATTCAAACGCGAGAATTGTTCTTGGACAATCTTTTTCCTCCCTGTGGGGTCAATGGCAAAGGGAATTGACAGACACCTTCCAGAAAAAAAAGAACTCTCTGGAAGCAATCGG
>DATNMI010000460.1:0-4469 GCA_035602375.1 Nitrospiria bacterium
TTTTAGAAGCGTTGCAGGAGCGCTTTATCCTTGAGCGGACGGCTCCCCACCTGGTTCAACCAGTCAGGTTCCTGATTCCGGTGTATGAGAAAGGCCCGCGGCCTCTCTGGATGGTCCGCCTGGGCCTCTTTCTCTACGATCTTCTTTCTCTATTTCGAAACCCCTCCAGGTTCGGCGTCGTAGGAAGAGAGAAGACCCTCGCGCTACTTCCATCATTGAACCCGGAGGCGCTCGTCGGAGCCGGAGTCTATTACGATTCAAGAATGAACGATTCGCGTCTTGTTCTGGAAACCGTCCTGTCTGCCCGCGAAGCTGGTGCGGTGGCGCTGAATTATGTCAAGGCAGTTGGTTTCAAGAAGACCGGCAATAAGCTGAGCGGAGTGGTTTTGAGGGATGTCCTCCGGGGAAGCGAGAGGGAGGTCCAGTGCGGTCTCTTTGTCAACGCCACCGGAGCCTGGGGGCCGGAAGTGTCCGAAATGGCCCGGGAACCTTCTCCAGTCAGGGTCAGGATGACCCGCGGAACGCATATCATTGTCCCGTCGTTTACCGGGGATGATGCTGTCGTGGTTTCCCCAAAAAATGAAAGGCGTATCTTTTTTGTGATCCCCTGGTTTGGAAAATCGTTGATCGGAACCACCGATATCGATTATCAGGGAGATCCCGGCGCTGTCCAGCCGACAAGAGAGGAGATATCCTACCTCCTGAAAGAGACGCGGTATTACTTCCCCGGCGCTCCGCTGGAGGGAAAGGATATCCTCTTTTCCTATGCCGGCATCCGCCCCTTGCTCGATTGCCCGGGAATTCCTCCCTCAAAAGTCTCCCGGCATACCCGTATTACGGAGAACCGGGCGGGTCTGATTTCAGTGACAGGCGGTAAGTTTACGACCTACCGGAGCACTGCTGAGAAAGTGGTTGATCGTGTTGGAAAATGGCTGCTCAGAACCGATCTGAGGGGATGCCAGACACGAGAAGAACCGCTCTACGGCGGGAACTTCCCGCGGGGGCTTCAATCCTATCTGAACCGGCAGGTTCCTTTGGTGGTCAGAGAGACCGGCCTGGAGGAAGCGTCGGTCCGTTATTTAGTCGGACAATATGGAACCAGATCTGAAAAGATGTTTGACTGGATACGGCAGGACCGAAAATGGGGAGAGAAGGTCTTGAAAAACTTTCCCGCGGTACGCGCCGAAGTAAGGTATGCGGTAGAACATGAGATGGCAAGGACGCTGGACGACTTTGTCAGGCGGAGGAGCCGGCTGGCCTTTGAAGGAATTCTGGAAAAAGAAACCTTAGAAAAGATCGCAAAATGGATGGCGTCCTACCAGGAGTGGGACCAGGCAAGGATCCAGAGAGAGGTTGAAACCGCGCTCTCAAAAAACAGCTTTTTATAAACGATTTAAACCTGAATGATCTCTTTGATTGCGGGTAACATCTCTCTTAATCGCTTTTCAACTCCGAGTCTCATTGTAAAGCCCGAGCTGGGACAACCATGGCAGGCCCCTACCAGCTTCACCTTGACCGTCGCTCCTTCTACCCCGACCAGGAGAATATTCCCCCCGTCTCGGGCGAGCATCGGACGAATCGTATCAAGGACCAGTTCCACTTTTACCGGATCTAATATTGCTTCTGTTTCCTGACTCACGCGATCTCCTGATTTCTTAATATTGGTAATGAAATTTAATTAATTATACTGAAATTTAAAGATTATTTCAATTCAGATCAACATTTCTTTCTGAAAATGTTATAATCCGCGGATATTTTGGAAACGAGAAACCTTAATTATGAATAAAATCAAAGTGTTTGTTCCAGCCTCCGTCGGAAATGTCGGTCCCGGGTTTGACACCCTTGGTATGGCGGTTACCGGCATCGGGGATACCATCCAGGCGATGAAAAACAGCCTTGGCCAGGTCAGGATTGTTCAGATATCCGGAGACGGAGGAAAGCTTCCGCTTTCGGCCAGTAAAAATACTGCGGGAATAGCCGCGACCCGCACCTTGAAAAAGATGGGTGTCAAGAGCGGGATCGACCTCTGGATTGAAAAGAATATTCCGGGTAACGGACTCGGCAGCAGCGCCGCTAGCGCGGTCGCGGGAGCGGTCGCGGCCAATCTCCTCTTTGGAGCACCCCTTTCCCGCGAGGAGCTCCTCTTGATTGCGGCAGAGGCGGAGTCTTTTGTCAGCGGGGCCGTCTTTATGGATAATGTCGGCGCCTCCCTTTATGGAGGCATTATTCTAACCCGTCCGGAAGAAAAAAAAGTGCTTAAAGTCGGAGTTCTCAAGGATATCACCGTAATTCTGGCAACCCCGGACTTTCCCCTGATGACAAAGAAAGCGCGGCAGATTCTTCCAGACAGAGTGGAGATGGGGAAATTCATTTCAAATATGTCAAACACCTGCGCGATGGTTCTCGCTGTCTGTGAAAAAGATCCGGGCGGATTTGGCCGGGCGATTTCCGACAGGATCGTGGAGCCCGTCAGGGCCTCCCTGATCCCCGGATTCCATGAGGTCAAGAAAGCTGCGCTCCGCGCAGGCGCTCTTGGTTGTTCCATCAGCGGTGCGGGCCCGACGCTGTTTGCGGTCGCGGAACGGTTGTCTACCGGAGAGAAGATCGGATCGGCCATGAAAAGAGCCTTTAAAAGAGCGGGACATGATTCCGTCATTACGCTCTCCAAAGTGGACGGGCTTGGCGCAAGAAAAATCGGCAGATAGGACGAAACCTTGGACCGGATAGAAGTTGCGGCGGCGGTCATTTCAAAGGAAGGAAAATTCCTGATCACCTTGAGGCAGGAGAAAGGGATTCTTGGAGGCTACTGGGAGTTCCCCGGAGGAAAGAAGGAGCCGGAAGAGAGTCTGGAAACCTGTCTCGCGCGTGAATTAAGAGAAGAACTTGGTATCGGGATTACGGTAGGAAAAAAGATCGCCCGAATTGCTTACGACTACCCGGACCGGAAGGTGGACCTCCATTTCTTTTCTTGCGACTGGTGCGAGGGGGCGCTTCAAAACAACCTGGACCCGGAATTCCGGTGGGTCGAAGCGGCAAAGCTAAATCAATATCCGTTTCCCCCGGCCAATGCCAAACTCATCGAAATGCTCATGTCTAAAGGTCTCTAGCGCCCGCCTTTGTGCCGGCGATTGCTAACCGGCCATTGTGCCGGCGATTGCTAACCGGCCTTTGTTTTTCTTTCATTAAGCCACGCGTCCACTTTCTTCAGAGAGAGGGTGTTAAAGACATCTTCCGGAGAAAGCCAGCCTTTCCGGGCGATGCCGACGCCATACTCCGTAAACCGCAGATGGTCAAGACCGTGAGCATCCGGGTTGATGCTGACCTTGATCCCTTTCTCTTTTGCCCTCCGGCAGTCCCTCCAGTCGAGTTCAAAACGATGGGGATTGGCGTTCAGTTCAATAATGACACCCCCTTTTCTTGCTCCCTCCAGAACCGCCTCCAGGTCAAGCGGGTAGGAGGGGCGGGAGAGAAGGAGCCTTCCTGTCAGGTGTCCGAGCATCGTCAGATAAGGATTTGCAAGCGCATTCAGCATCCGGCGGGTCATTTCCGGTTCGTCCATTTTAAACCGGCTATGGACCGATCCAATGACAAAGTCAAAAGCGGAAAGAATCTTGTCCGGGTAATCAAGCGACCCATCATCCAGAATGTCCGACTCAATTCCTTTGAAAATTCTTATGCCGGCATGCTGTTTCTGGAGGCGGTCGATTTCGTCATGCTGTTTCTGGATATCCTCTTCCGAAAGACCATGGGCGTAAAAGGCTGATCGGCTATGGTCCGAAATGCCGATATATTCATATCCGAGCCTTATAGCTTCCCCGATGATTTCTGAAAGGCTATTTTTTCCATCGCTATAGGTCGTATGGACATGAAAGATGCCCCGGATATCCGCCGGCTCCACGAGAGAGGGGAGGGAACCGGTCCGGGCCGGTTCAAATTCTCCCAAATTCTCCCGCAATTCAGGGGGGATAAATTTAAACCCGAGCGCTCCGAATATTTCCTTTTCGGATTTACAGGGGACCAGGGTGTCCCCTTCCCGGAACAGTCCATATTCGTTCATCTTAAACCCGAGATCCTTTGCGACTCCACGAAGCGCCGTATTGTGTTCCCGGCTTCCTGTAAAATGATGGAGAGCAAAAGGAAACTGTTCCGGAGTCACGATCCGCAGGTCCGCGTGAATTCCTGATTTCAACAGGACGGAAGACTTGGTCTCGCCATGGGCCACCACGCGGTCTACCAGCGGAAGCGAGGTAAAACAAGCCATCGCGGCGGCTGGGTTCTCCGAACTTCCGACCAAGTCTATATCTTTAACCACCTCCTTATGCCTTCTCAGGCTTCCGGCCAGTTCCAGCTCGTGAAAAAGGGTGCTCTTTTCCAGAAAATTGAGGACCTGTTTCGCCTCCTCGAAGGCGCGATCATAATGAAAATAGCCCGACCCCTTTTTCCAATGGCGGATTCCCTGAAGAATATTT
>DATNMI010000006.1:0-4939 GCA_035602375.1 Nitrospiria bacterium
AAACCGCCGCGAGAGGGCCCTGGGCGTCCTTCCCCCGACGCCGGGAACCTCGATCGCGTCGTCCCGGTCCCCCATTGGATTGAGGATACAGCCATACCGGACCTTGATCTTCTCCGCGTCCGCCAGCGGAGTTCTCAACCCCACGGCAATGTCGTTGGTCAAGTGATTCCCCCCGATGGGAATCACGGCCGTGTGCCAGATGCTTCCGTTTTTAAACGTCGCGATATCGGTCGTCCCGCCTCCGATATCGACGAGAGCGACGCCCAGTTCCTTTTCCTCGTCAAAGAGGACCGCCGCGCTGGACGCCATCGGCTGAAGAATCAATTCATGGAGTTCGAGCCCCGCCCTCTGGATGCTTTTGACGATATTCTGGGAAGAGGTCACGGCTCCGGTAATGATATGCACTTCGGCTTCCAGGCGCACCCCGGACATGCCGAGAGGGTCTTTAATCCCGTCCTGGTCATCCACTGTAAAAGACTGGGGAAGAACATGGAGGATTTCCCTGTCCTGGGGAATGGCCACGGCCCTGGCCGCTCCGATCACCCTCCGAATATCGGGAACCCCGACTTCATGGTCCTTGACGGCAATGACCCCCCGGCTGTTGAATCCCTTGATATGTCCCCCTGCGATCCCCGCATAGACCGAATGGATATCGACCCCTGCCATCATCTCCGCCTCTTCGACCGCCTTCCGGATCCCCTCCACGGTCCCTTCGATGTTGACGATGACCCCTTTCCGGATGCCGGTAGACGGATGCGTCCCGATCCCGATGATGTTGACCTGGCGGCCGTCCACAATATCGGCAACGATCGCGCAGGTCTTCGTCGTTCCGATATCCAGTCCGACTACGATTTTTTCGCCTTTGCTCATGCGGATACCCCTCGGTTAGACTTTTTCATTTGTTGTTTTTACAATCACCTTGTCCGGAAAACGGAGGTCGATGAGGTCCGCCTCCGGATGCCGGGAGACGATATCCTGCTTGACCGACAAATACCGGAGCCATGGCCTGGCGGAATAGGGGCGCCTGAACAGAAAGCCCGTGCCGCCGATCCTGACATTCAAATCGTCTCCGGAGAGAACCTCGATGGATTCCAGAACCCCGGCGGAAAACATGAAATTCGGCTGTTCTGAAATCGTGATAAATTCAGCGGCCCGCGCTGAAAGATGCCGCTCGCGGGCGTCCCCTCGAAACCAGGAGCCGGGGCGGACGCCCTTGATTTCAACCAGGCCGGAGGGAACCGATGCGGCCCTTGCCACCGGGTTTCCGTCTCTGTCCATGATATAAAACACCTCCCCATCTCTGAGATAACCTGAAGGGGTCTTCTCCGTCACAGAGACCTCCAGCGTGCCCGGAAACTTTTTCTTCAGACGGATTTCCCGCGTCCAGGGATCTGATCCGAGGCGGGCCTCGATCTGATCCATCGGAAGATCAAAAATAGAACGGCCGATCGCCATCCCCCTGATCTGCGCCAGGACCTTCGGTTCGGAAAGGTACTTCAAACCGGTGATCTCGACTTCGCGGACCGTGAAAATATTCCCAATCTCCTCTCTGAGCGCGTCCCCTCCCGGAATTTCCCGCAAAAGGACCATCCCTCCCGCCAGGAGTCCCCCGAAGACCAGAACTCCGGTGAAAAGACGAAGAAGCCGGAGCGGGCGACCGCTCCTTCTTCTCCGGTTGGAAGGCGCGCGCCTTCTTCTTTTCTTTTTCCAATGGAATATTCGGTTCATTTTTTCAGCGCTACCGCCAGAATCCGCTCCACCAGCCGTTCAAAAGAGATCCCCGATCCCCGCGCGATTTCCGGAAGAAGGCTGGTCTCCGTCATTCCCGGAAGCGTGTTGACTTCAAGAAGCCAGGGACTCTCACCGGCGTCCAGAAGGAAATCGACCCGGCTGTAGCCCCGGCATCCGAGAGCCCTGTGCGCGGAAAGGCCAAGCGCCATCAGGTTCCTGTAGAGCGGTTCGGACAGCGGCGCGGGGTAGAGATGTTCCGACATTCCCGGCACATATTTGGCGGTATAGTCATAAAATTTTCTTTTCGTCCTGATTTCAATGATGCCGAGCGCCTCTTCCTCAAGTATTCCGACCTGCACCTCTCTCCCCTTGATATACGGTTCGATGATCGCCTCTCCGTCAAAAGTCAGCGCATCCGCCAGAGCCGGCGATATTTCCTTCTCCGCCTCAACAATCGATACGCCGACGCTTGAACCTTCGCGGCTCGGCTTGATCACCCAGGGGAGCTGAAAAGAAACGGCCTCTTGCCTGAAACCGCTCCTGCCCGCGGAAGTCACAAGATGAAACTCGGGGACCGGGAGGCCATGATAAAGAAAAACCTTCCGGGATGCAACTTTGTCCATGCCAAGAGCCGAGGCCAGAACGCCCGACCCGGTATAGGGAATGCCGAGCGTTTCCAGAAATCCCTGAATATTTCCATCCTCGCCCCCTTTTCCATGGAGGCCGTTAAAAACAATCTCAATCTGTTTCTCTTCCAGGGTCCGGGCGACCGAACGGCTCATGAGGACCTCGTCCGCATGATATCCCGTCTTTTTCAAGGCCTGAAGGATTGCCTTTCCTGTCTTGAGGGAGACTTCGGCTTCCGCCGAATTTCCGCCCATCAAAACCCCGATTTTCTTACTGGTGATCATTTTCCCCCACGATTTTCACCTCGAGTTCCAGCACCACCCCTTTTTTATCCTGCACTTCCCGTCCCGACTTCTTAATCAGGGCAAGGATATCTTTTGCGGTGGCGTTTCCGCGGTTTATAATAAAATTCGCGTGTTTCTCCGAAATCTGGGCCCCTCCGATCCGGCAGCCTTTCAAACCGATTTCTTCAATCAATGTCCCGGCAAATTTCCCGGGAGGGTTCTTGAAAATCGACCCCACATTGGGATAAGAAAGGGGCTGGGTCTCCTTCCGGCGCTTGATGAGAACCCGGCTTTTTTCTTCGATCTCTTTCACGGAGCTCTTCCGAAGCTTGAAAACCCCTCCCAAAACCACTCCGCGGGGAATCCGGGATGAACGGTATCCGAATCCCGCTTCCCGGGCCGTAAGATCCAGAATTTCCCCTCCCGCCGAAAGAACTTTGACCGACTGCACCACATCGGAGATCTCCCGTTCAGCGATTCCCGCATTCATTTTAATCCCTCCCCCCACGCTCCCCGGAATCATGCACGCAAACTCCAGGCCGCCCAATGACTCGTTTCTGGCAAACCGGCAAAGCTTTGGAAGAGAGAGGCCCGATTCGGCGTAAAAGGAGGTCTCATCCAGTTTCTCTATCCGGGTAAAACGGGACAGCCGGATCACCAGGCCCCGGATTCCCCCGTCCCGGACCACCAGGTTGGATCCCGCTCCGATGACAAAACAGGGAAGCTTGAATTTTCGGATCTGTTCCATCAACCATTCAAGGTCTGCCAGATCCGCAGGCTCCACCATGGCATCGGCTGCCCCTCCCACCCGGAGGGTGGTGTGATGAGAAAGCGGCTCGGCGTAGAGGATCTTTCCCCGTAACCCTTTCAAAATCTTTTCAACCGCCTCTTTCAGATTTGCCTCCCGTCACCCTAAAACAGAGATAAAACTTTAGAAATACTACAACTCCCCCTCCCCTTGGCCGGTTAGCAATCGCCGGCACAAAGTGGGAGGGGATGAAGGGGAGGGGGAAAATATTCCTGGTCATCCTTCACCCTCTCCCTCGCCCTCTCCCATCAAGGGAGAGGGAATTCCGGAAAATCTCTATCGCTGTTCCCTTCCGTCATGAAAGGCTCCTCAAGATCTCCTGGCCTGTTTTCCATATATCTCCCGCGCCCAATGTGATCAACAGGTCATTGGGGCGCAACAACGGCAGAATCGCTTCCGCCCGCGACGAAGCCTTTTTCAGAAAAACAAGGTTTTCCCTGGCCGGACCTCTGATCTCTCCGGCCAGCCCCTCCGCGGTGATTCCCGGAAGGGGCTCTTCTCCGGCGGCATAGATGTCGGTCAGAAAAAGGAGATCCGCGTGTTCAAAAGCCCCCCCGAATTCTTTCATCAGGTCCCGGGTGCGGGTAAACCGGTGGGGTTGGAACGCCACGACCAGCCGCCTGTCAGGCCAGCCTTTCCGCGCCGCGGCAAGGGTCGCCCGGATTTCCGTCGGATGATGGCCGTAATCGTCAACCACCATGATTCCCTTCCGTTCTCCCAGGAAATGAAACCGCCGTTCCACCCCTCCGAACTCCTCCAGCGCCTTTTGGATGTTGGGAACATCCACGTCCATTTCAAGACCAATCGCGATCGCGGCCAACGCGTTCAGGATATTGTGCGCCCCGGGGACCTTCAAACGGAAAGCGCCCAGCGGTTTGCCAAACGCCGTGACCGCGAAAGAGGTCCGCCACTCTCTGGTTTCAATCTCCGATGCCCAAAGGTCCGCGCCCTCGGTAAAGCCGTAGGTCACCTTTCGCTTCTGAATCTCCGGAATCACCGACCGGACAGCCTCATCGTCCAGGCAGACCACGGCGGCGCCGTAGAACGGGATCTTGTTCATGAATTCCACAAAAGCCGACTTGATGGCGCCGAGGTTCCGGTAATAATCGAGATGTTCCCTGTCGATATTGGTCACGACGGTCATCGTCGGAGAGAGTTTTAGAAATGAGCCGTCGCTCTCATCCGCCTCGGCGACCAGGATGTCCCCCTGCCCCAGTTTGGCATGCCCTCCGAAGAGGTTCAGCTTTCCGCCGATGACCGCGGTCGGATCGAGCCCGCCGACGGCCAGCACGGAGGCAATCATGGAGGTGGTGGTGGTCTTGCCGTGAGAACCGGCCACCGCGATTCCATATTTCAGCCGCATCAGTTCCGCCAGCATTTCCGCTCTCGGAATCACCGGGATGCCGAGCTTCCGCGCGCTCTCCACTTCGACGTTCGACGATCCGACAGCGGAGGAAACAACGACGACATGGGCCCCCTCAACGTAAAG
>DATNMI010000023.1:0-3752 GCA_035602375.1 Nitrospiria bacterium
GGGGGGAGAATTCATACCTCTACTGTGACCGTGGCTGTGATCCCGGAAGCGGAAGAGGTGGACGTTCAGATTCAGGATAAAGACCTCCGGATAGACACATTCTGCTCTTCAGGACCGGGAGGACAGAGCGTCAACACCACCTATTCGGCAGTCCGGATTACGCATATTCCGACCGGCGTGGTGGTCAGTTGCCAGGATGAGCGATCCCAGCTGAAAAACCGGATCAAGGCGATGCGGATCCTCCGTTCCAGACTTGTAGAAGTCGAAGAGGAAAAACGGGAGCAGGAAATCGCTCAGGACCGGAAAAATCAGGTGGGCACCGGAGAACGGAGCGAAAAAATCCGGACCTATAACTTCCCCCAGAACAGGGTGACCGACCACCGGATCGGGCTGACATTGCATAAACTGGAACGGGTACTGGAAGGCGACCTGGATGAACTCATTGAAGGAATGGCATCCTGGCAGAATGCGGAGAAGTTAAAGACGGCATGAGTCATTCGGTGGAAAAGAGTGAAACGATTTCCTCCCTGATTAGAAGAGGGGAGAAAATGATTGAAAGCGGGGGACGGTCTGAAAGTCCCCGTCTGGAAGCGGAGATTCTGTTAGCCTCGGTGACGAACGGGTCTCGGCTTGACCTTTACGTGAGATTTGACGGTTCGCCGCCAGCAGAGCTGGCAGAGCGGTTTTTAGATCTCGCGGGGAAAAGAGGGACGGGGGTTCCGCTTCAATATCTTTCCGGAGAAGAAAGGTTTTTCAACCGGTTATTCAAAGTGGGGCCTGGTGTTCTGATCCCGAGGCCGGAAACGGAAATTGTCGTCCGGCAGGCGCTCCCTTTTCTTTCAGAAGGCCCTTTTCTCGACATTGGGACAGGGAGCGGCTGTATTGCCGTTTCGCTCCTTAAAGAAGGGCCGGTCGAACTCCGGGGAACCGCCGTAGACCTGTCAGAAGAGGCCCTCCGATACGCGGAAGTAAACGTCAAGCGGCATGGCGTTGAGGGAAGGCTCAGGCTTTTGTCCGGAGATCTTTTTTCTCCGCTCCCGAAGCGCGAAAAAGGTTCTTTTGAATTGATTGTCTCAAATCCGCCTTATCTCGACTGGGAAAGGGGCGAGATGGAAGATTCCGTCCGGGAGTTTGAGCCAAGAGCGGCCCTTGATGGCGGAGCGGGGGGAACCTCTTTTTACATAAGGATTCTTCAGGAGGCCGGTGAATGGCTGTTGCCTGGCGGGGGACTGGTTTTAGAGCTGGGCGCCGGACAGATCGGCGCCTTTCGGGAGATGTTGCCGGAATTTCCGGGCTGGAAACTCCTTTCGGTCACCCGGGACGAGCAGGAGATTGAGCGCGTAGCCGCCCTTGCCTGGAAACCGGAGCATGTCCATGGATAAAATGATCATTTCCGGAGGGGTGCCGCTCCAGGGGGAGGTAACCGTCAGCGGCGCCAAGAACGCCGCGCTTCCGATCCTCGCGTCGACCCTGCTGGGTTCGGGAGTCAATCAGATATCCAATGTTCCGAAGGTAGCGGATATCAGGACCATTAGAAAACTCCTCCAATGGCTGGGGGGGAAGATTACCGATCAGGACGGAGACATTCAAGTCGAGTTTAACCGGATTGAAAGATCTGAAGCTCCATACGATATGGTGAAGACGATGAGAGCGTCTATTCTCGTACTTGGTCCGCTCCTGGCAAGAGTCGGAGAAGCGATCGTATCTCTTCCGGGCGGGTGCGCCATCGGAGCGAGGCCGGTCAATCTGACCCTCTCTGCGCTGGAAAAAATGGGGACTGAAGTCCGGATTGAACAGGGTTATATCAAGGCCAGAGCAAAGAAATTAAAGGGCGCCAGGATCTATTTTGATATGCCGACCGTCACAGGAACAGAAAATATCATGATGGCTGCAACTCTGGCCGAAGGGACGACAGTCATTGAAAACGCGGCCTGCGAGCCGGAAATTTCCGATCTGGCGAGATTCCTGACGCTCCGGGGGGCTTCCATCCATGGCGCGGGAACCGAGACGATTACCATTCACGGGGTTCCTTCGCTGGGGTGTTCTTCCTATACGGTCATGCCCGACCGGATTGAAGCCGGGACTTTTATTATGGCCGGGGCGATTACGGGCGGAGATCTGTTTGTCCGGAGGGCCGTTCCCTGGGATTTGAAGGCGGTACTGATCAAGCTGGGCGAAGCGGGGGTCGTTCTGGAGGAAGATGCCGCCGGCGTCCGGGTCCGGTCGGGAGGAGAAATCCGGCCTGTTGACGTCAAGACCTCTCCCTATCCGGGGTTTCCAACCGATCTTCAGGCCCAAATGATGTCCCTGATGGCCGTGTCGAAGGGCGTCTCCATCGTCACGGAAACAATATTCGAGAACCGGTTTAACCATGTCGCAGAGCTTCGCAGAATGGGAGCGGATATCCAGATTCACGGCAATCAGGCTGTGGTCCGGGGCGCCGGCTGTTTGAGCGGAGCCCCGGTGATGGCTTCCGACCTCCGGGCGAGCGCTTCCCTGGTCCTGGCAGGCCTGGCCGCGGAAGGTGAGACGGAAATTTCGAGAATTTATCATCTTGACCGCGGGTATGAACGGATGGAAGAGAAACTCCGTCCTCTGGGAGCGCGGATCCAGCGGAACAAGGAGCCCTGATGGGGGAGTGGATCACAATCGCCCTTTCAAAAGGGAGGCTTTTAAATGAATCGATCCATCTGTTAAACCAGATCGGGATCACCCACCGCGAGCTTCTGGCCAATGGCCGAAGACTGATTTTCGAGATTCCGTCTGAAAAGATCCGGCTCTTGCTGGTCCGGGCGGGGGATGTTCCGACGTATGTGGAATATGGCGTCGCCGATATGGGGATCTCCGGAAAAAACGTTCTTTTGGAGAATGATCCGGAAGTGTTTGAACCCCTGGACCTGAAGTTCGGCTTTTGCCGAATTATGCTGGCGGAGCCCGCGGGAGCGGAATTCCGGAGCCGGAGGAACCCCTCCAAACTGAAGATTGCCACGAAATATCCGAAAATTACGGAGAAATATTTCAGCCGGAAAGGGATTCCGGTCGAAATGATCAAGCTTGGGGGGTCCGTGGAGCTGGCGCCGATGCTCGGTCTGGCGGACCAGATCGTCGATCTGGTGTCGACGGGCGCGACGCTCAAGGCCCATCATCTAAAAATAGTGGACGAGATCGCCGCTTCTTCAGCAAGATTAATCGTGAACCGGGCCAGTTTAAAGTTGAAACATCATCGCGTGTTTGACCTGATCGGCCGTATCCGGTCTGTGATCGCGTAATATATCAAGTTTTGGAGATTTTCCGTGAAGATAGTCGCCTATGACAGTCCCCGCTTCAAGTCCCTGTTTAACCGGCTTTTGAACCGGTTTGAACTGGGCGAAGATGCCGTTGAAAAGTCGGTCAGGAAAATTCTTGATGACGTCAGGAAAAGCGGAGATCCCGCTGTCCGGAAGTTCACGAAAAAATTTGACCATCTGGACCTGGGGAAAAAAGATTTCCGCGTTACAGGGGCGAGGATCCGGAATGCCTACAGCGACGTCAAACCGGAGGTTATCGAGAGTCTGAAGTTCGCGGCGGACCGTATCCGGTCGTTTCACCGGAGGCAGAAACAGGAGAGCTGGCGGTACCGGGAGGGAGAAGTCACCCTCGGACAGCTGATCCGGCCTATGGAACGGGCCGGCCTTTATGTTCCCGGCGGCAAGGCCGCCTATCCCTCTTCGCTCTTGATGAACGCGATTCCGGCCCAGGTAGCGGGAGTCAAG
>DATNMI010000043.1:0-1034 GCA_035602375.1 Nitrospiria bacterium
ATTTACCAGGCCAATCTCTCCCAAAAATTTCTCATCAAAGATCTGCGAGTACCGCCGATTGAACTCTACCGGAAGTTAAGAGACCTCAATCCTTCTCCCTTTTCGGCTTTTCTGGATACTGGGGAACACCAATTGATCAGCGCCTCGCCCGAAAGGCTCTTTTCCCTTCGGAAGGGACAACTGACGACTCGTCCGATTGCCGGGACCCGACCGCGCGGAAATACCCCGGAGGAAGAGCGACATTATATCAACGAGCTTTTAGCCAGCGAGAAAGAACAGGCTGAACATCTGATGCTCATTGACCTGGAAAGAAATGATATTGGGAGGGTCTGCGATTTTGGAACCATTAAGGTCGAGGAGATGATGACGGTAGAAACCTACTCCCATGTCCACCATCTGGTCTCCTCGATCTCAGGCCGGATCAGGAAAGATACGACATGGCTTGACACCCTTTCAGCGCTCTTCCCTGGAGGAACCATCACGGGGACGCCCAAGATCCGGTCGATGGAAATTATTGACGCGCTGGAACCGACACAGAGAGGCCCTTATACAGGATCGATCGGCTATATCAGTCATTCAGGCGAAATGGACTGGAACATCATTATCCGGACCCTCTTCCATTCCAAAGGAGAAGGAGTCATTCAAACGGGCGCTGGAATCGTGGCTGATTCTCTACCCGCCCGGGAATACGACGAAACGCTCCGAAAGGCGGAAGCCCTTTTCAGGGTCATTGCCACGGGGAGCTCCGAAAAATGAAGAACAGAGGACTTCCATTGCGCACTGCCTTCCTGAACGGAAGATGGCTTCCTGTAAAAAGCGCGCGCCTCTCCCCGATGGATCATGGGTTTCTTTATGGCGATGGCGTTTTTGAAACCCTCCGGGTCTATCATAAAGAACCGTTCAGAATAAAAGATCATCTAAAAAGGCTGAAAGTGTCCGCCCGATCGCTGCGGATCCCTCTCCCTTATAATGATAAGAGGTTGACCGCCATTGTTTCCCGGTTGATCCTGGAAAACAGTATGAGAGACGGCATG
>DATNMI010000345.1:0-5605 GCA_035602375.1 Nitrospiria bacterium
AGCGATTTCCAGTGCCCTGCCTGCCGGGCGGCGGAACCGGGTCTCAGACAGATCATGACCGATTACCCCGATAAGATCAGGCTGGTCTTCTATCATTATCCGTTGACCGCAAACCATCCCTGGGCCATGCTGGCGGCGGAAGCGGCCTCATGCGCCGATCTCCAGGGAAAATTCTGGCCCTATCATGACCTTCTTTACGACCGCCAGGATATCTGGGTCAAAGATTCCGCTCCTGACAAGATTTTCAGAAATTATGCGGTGGAACTCGGCCTGGAGACCGGACAGTTCAATTCCTGCCTTGACCAGAAAAAGACCAAAGGAACGATTGGAGAGGATCAAGTCCTCGGCGACGGGCTTGCGGTCAATTCCACACCGACTATTTATGTGAACCAGACCAAGGTTGAAGGAATCCGGCTCCCTGACATCAAACAGGCCATCGACGCTGAGCTCGCCCTCCACCCCTGAAATGTAAATGAATAAAATCAATCGGGTTCTCTCCCATCCTCTCTTTCTGACCCTGTCCAGGGTATTGATCGGACTGGTCTTTCTCGTCAGCAGCCTTGACAAACTGACCCATCCGGTAGAAGGTTTCATGGCCTCGGTCCGGGGCTACCATCTCCTTCCGGAACTTTTTCTCCGTCCTTTTTCTCTGATTTTGCCCTGGATTGAACTCTTTACGGGGGCGTTTATGATTTTTGGCCTTTTTTACCGTTTTTCAACCGCGATGGCCGGCGGGCTTCTCTTGCTCCTGACCGCGGTCATCGGCGCGACTCTGCTTCGGGGGATCCCTCTGGACGATTGCGGATGTTTTAAATCGTTTGGAATCAAAGAGAGCGGTCCGGTCGCTCTAACCAGGAACTTCATCCTCCTGCTCGTCTGGCTTAACCTTTTTCGGCTCCCCGACCCTGGGTGGTCAGCGGACCGCTTTTTCCAAGACCATCCCTGATTCTTCCATGGAGGCTTGAAAACGGGAGCCTCGCCATTTCCGAGGGCGCTATCCATTTTCTCTCCGAACTCTCTTCCGGCAAATGATTCCCCGCCGATACTGTTTCATAAACATCAAGAACCAGTTTAAAATGAGTAAAAGCATGCCTTAACCGGCAAAGGAACCTCGGACGGGTAACCTTAAAATCGGGCTTAAGACTTTTGGCCGGCTCCGGGATTTCTGTTGAATCCGAAGAAGCCGCGACCGGCTGTTCAGGAAAACCCCACAGACCGCCCCATAAGCCTTTCTCAGGGCGCCTCTCAATCAGCGCTCTCTTCCCGCTCCAGACAATCCAGGCGGCATGATGCCGGACCGGTATCGGCTTTTTTCTAACTTTCATGGGAAGGGTCGCCTGCAGGTTTTCTTTCAGCCCGATGCACGCCTTTTTCAAAGGACATTGTGTGCAGAGAGGGTTCCTGGGCGTGCAAACCGTGGCCCCCAGGTCCATCAGGGCGGAATTAAACTGACGGGGATGGTTCCCCGAAACAAGGATAGACGAGAGACTCCACAATTCTTTGTCAAGGCGTGTTCCCGCAGGGAGCTTAACTGAAAAAAGGCGGGAGAGAACCCTTCTGACATTTCCGTCGAGGATTGGAAAGGGCTTGTTGAAAGAGAGGCTCAAGATGGCCCCCGCGGTGGAACGCCCGATTCCGGGCAAAGCCACAAGATCATCAAGCCGATCCGGGAAATCGCCTCCATGCTGATCCAGGATCCTCAGGGCGCTCTTTTGAATGTTCCGGGCACGGGAATAGTAGCCAAGCCCCTCCCAGGTCTTTAAGACCGCTTCAAGAGGCGCTTCGGCAACAGATTTCAGAGAAGGAAAGGCCGACATGAAGCGGAGGTAATAGGGGACCGCCGTCTCTACTTGAGTCTGCTGGAGCATGATTTCAGAAATCCAGACGGCGTAAGGAGAAAAGCCGGCTCTCCAGGGGAGACTCCGGCCCCGGCGGGAGAACCAGACAAGAAGCTTTCGTCTTATTTCAGGCCTGTTTTCCAAAGACCCCTGATCAAGAGCCGGGGTTTATTTGCCGGAGCCGACATTGTTATCCACCATCACCATTCCCCACATCTGGTTATGAATTCCGCAAAAATAGGGGTAGATTCCGATATGGGTAATCTTATGGGTAATTTTCGCGCCAGGAGGGAGAGGCTCGTTAAGCGGCGGCTCCTCTTCCATGGCAGTTTGGCTGGAGGTGGCCGAGGAGAGCATCAGAAAATGTTCCCGGTCATCCTGATTGGCAAAGGTAATGGCTGTTCCCGGTTTAACCAGGATGATTTTCGGAGAAAAGGCTAAAGTTCCTTTTTCCACGGTAATGGCAGTCAGGCCCCGGACATCTTTCACCTTTTTCTCTTCGCCCGGAGAAACACCGGCCGCAAGGGAGAAAAAAACAATCTGAAAGGAAATAACAAAAATGAGTTTGCGCATGAAGTGAGCCTGATCCGGTTGGTGTCGAGGGCAGACACATTATAATGACCGCCTGAAAATAAATCAATACATGCCGGTTGTCAAGCCGCCGCTGTTGCGCGGGAAGGGGGAATCACATCGGACAGATAAAGTTCCCCATTTCCATGAGTTGCTGAAAAGTATCCCGGTAATCGACCGGCAGCTCAATCAGGGACGGGCCCTTCAATCTGAGCGCTTCATTTAAAATCTTTTTGAAAGAATTTGCGGTATCGACCTGATACCCTTTGACCCCAAACGATTCCGCCAGCTTCACAAAATCGGGGTTTCCAAACGATACGCCAAAAGAACGTCCGTAGGTTTTTTCCTGCTTGAACTGAATGAGCCCGTAGCCATTGTCCCTGAAAACTATATTAACGACGGAGAGTTTCAGCCGCACAAGGGTTTCGAGTTCCTGCGCGTTTAACAAAAATCCGCCGTCTCCTGATACAGAAACGACTCTGCGGTCAGGGTGGATCAATTTCGCGGCGATCGCCCCCGGCAGAGCGATTCCCATTGCGGCAAATCCGTTGGAAATGATCACGGTATTCGGTTGATGTGCCTGAAAATGGCGGGCAATCCAGAGTTTGTGGATCCCCACATCGCTGATTAGAATGTCTTCCGGATTCATGACCTCCCGCAATTCATGAATGACCCGGTCGGGATTCATCGGAAACCTGGAGTCCCTGATCCCCCGTCCGGCGGTTTCCAGAATTTTATTCCTTAATACCTTTGCGGTACTGGTATCATGAACTACCTGAACCGTCTCGGAAAGCCTTTTCAGCGTCTCTTGAATGTCCCCAATGATTTCAACAGCCGTCTGGTAGAACTCGTCGACCTCCGCCGGCAGAAAATCTACATGGATGATTTTCTTGTTCCTGTCTACATTCCACCTGGAAGGGCTATACTCCACCAGATCATAACCCGCCGCGATAATCAGGTCCGCCTGGTCAAATCCAAACGAGACATAATCATGCGCCTGCAATCCTATGGTGAATAAGGAAAGGTCATAATCAGACGGCACCGCCCCCTTTCCCATAAAGGTATGCGCCACCGGAATTCCCGTTTTTTTTGAAAAGTGCAGCAGCGCATCGGAGGCCCGCCCGCGTATGACGCCGTTTCCCGCCAAAATAATCGGCCGGGAGGATTGATCAATGAGCTCTGCCGCCTCTAAAAGAGATTTTTGATCCGGGGATCCTCTCCTTGGAGTCTTTGGGTCAAGCGGCTTTCCTTCACACACTTCTCTCGCGATATCTTCCGGATACTCGATATGGCACGCCCCCGGTTTTTCAGTTTGCGAAATTTTGAAGGCCTTGCGTATAACCTCCGGAATGCTGGACGCCCTTTCTATCCGGGCATTCCATTTTGTCAAAGGACGAAAACATTCTACAATGTCGACATACTGGTGAGACTCTTTATGGACCCGGTCCAGACCGGCCTGGGCCGTGATGGCGACCAGAGGCGCATGGTCCAGATTGGCATCCGCAATGCCGGTCGCAAGGTTCGTCGCGCCGGGGCCGAGCGTCGACAGGCAAACCCCCGCCCTGCCGGTTAAACGGCCATAAACATCCGCCATGAAAGCGGCCCCCTGTTCATGGCGGGTGGAAACAAACTGAATTGAAGATTTTGATAACGAGTCAAGAAGGTCAAGGTTCTCCTCGCCGGGCAGACCAAAAATATATTCGACCCCCTCGTTCTCGAGACATCGAATAAACAGGTCTGATGATCTCTTTTTCATTAGATGCCGCCCTTTCGCAAACTGCCGCGCTCATCATCAGCGCTACATCACTTCGTCTAACACTACCGACATGCATATCACACTGATTGCCGGGAAAACAATCAATTCCCTTTGGGCAAAAGGATCGCCATCGTCGGCCGCGTCCGAAATAATCGTCTGAATGTTGGTTTGGAGGAAGGAAAAGCGTTAGAATGGTGGAAGGACAGGAGAGCGGCGCGGAGCCGGGTGAAAATCACCATGAGAGAAAGAATAATTTTTAATACGACCCTGGAGCGGATCGTCACCCATACGCCGACCGTAAAGAGTTTTTTCCTCAGGCTCCCCCCTGGCCAAAAACTGGAATTCCGGGCGGGCCAATTTATATCGGTCCATATTCCGCGAAATAATACAATCGTCCGAAAGCAGTATTCCATTGCCTCCCCTCCAATGGATCCAACCCTGCTTGAGCTCTGCATCAAGCGGGTGGAGGGAGGTTTTATCTCCAATGCTTTCTTTTCATATTCCCCTGGGGCCACCATCCCGATCGACGGCCCTCATGGCGTTTTTATCGTCAGAACACGTCCTGTTGCCGATCTCTTTTTTATAGGAACCGGCACCGGAATCTCGCCGCTTCGGAGCATCATCCTCTGGCTTCTGCATGAACAGTTTTCAAATAGAATAACGCTCATTTTCGGCGTCAGGAATGAAAATGAAATCCTTTACGAAAAAGAATTTCGTCTTCTTGCGGAACAGCATCCCAATTTCTTCTTTATTCCGACGATCAGCCGGCCTGTTCAGTGGAAAGGGGAAAGAGGCCATGTCCAGGACCATCTGGAAAAAGTCGTTTCAAACCCGGACGGAAAAGAGGTCTATATCTGCGGGCTTCCCCCGATGGTGAACGCTGTGAAGAGCAAATTAAAACTGATCGGATTTGACCGGAAACAGATCCACTATGAAGAGTATGTATAAAGAACATTGTTTTTCTCGAAGCTCGAAGCTTAAAGTTTAAAATAAAAAGTAAATTATTTGCTTTGAGCTTTGAGCCGCCAGCTTGCTTTGGAAGTTATTCCAAAGTGGATTTGATTTTAGTTGAATAACCTCCCGCCATGTCTTATTCTTTTTCTGTTTAAAAAAACATCATCAACAATCACTCAAGGGGGCGTTTGATGGGCAAGATGAAATTATTTCTTTTTATTGGCTTTTTGGCTCTTCTTTTTCAGAGCTCCTGGGCTGAAGATTTTAAACTCACCAGTTCTGAAGTAAAGCAGGGTCAGGAAGTCGGTATGTCCCAGGTATTTAACTCATTTGGCTGCACCGGGAAGAACATCTCTCCTGAGCTGAGCTGGAGCGGCGCACCTGCCGGCACCAAGAGCTTTGCGCTTACGGTCTATGATCCCGACGCCCCGACCGGATCAGGCTGGTGGCATTGGCTCGTCTTTAATCTTCCCCCGGACACCAAAAC
>DATNMI010000058.1:0-5570 GCA_035602375.1 Nitrospiria bacterium
CGGGGACACCATACTTAATTCGATGTCTTTCTCTGAGGCCCGGGCTTTCGACGATGAAGGATACGGCCCAATGTTTTTTCAAGCTCGGCCACAAATCCATCAGCCCCGAGCGGTCGCCCTGTCCTCTCATGACGCCGAAGCTCTTCCCTCTGATCCTCCGACGCCGCCTGTGAAAGAAACTCTCGCCAATTGCCAACGAGACCCAAAAGAGGCGAGACTTTCACAAGTTCGTCATCCCGTCTCTCAAGATGCGCTGCCGCGCTGCTCCATTTGTATGCATCGGGTCTGTCCACCAGTTTCGCTCGCACCGGATTGAGTTCCACATATCTCGCCGCCGCTAATAGATAGCTCTCATCCATCGGGAACGAGGTAAATCGCCCCTGCCACAGATGCCCCCGCCATCCCTCACGAAGATTGATCTGCTGCGTATACCGCCGATGCGTCTCCCCAATTGCGCGTCGCAACCCCTCTTCACTTTGAGGGTTCGCGATCAGATGAATGTGGTTCGGCATCAGGCAGTATGCCCAGACCTCAACCTTCAAACGAGAGGACCATTCCGCCATTAACCGGATATAGCGATGGTAATCCTCTTCATTAAAGAAAGTCTGTTGCCGACGGTTACCCCGTTGTGTGATGTGATGGGGAAAGCCTGGAGCGACCACCCTTGCAATTCTCGCCATATACAGTTCCCTAAAGAGAATCAAGAGATAAGTATGGTGTCCCTGGAATTTTCATTTTCTTCTGGAGTTATATTATTTGATTGTTCAGAGACTGAATTTACCTCTGCGCGATATTAAATGAATTTATTTTAGGAATGTATGCTCGATGCTCTATAACGGTGGGATATTTAGTCTTTTGTTCATCATTGGCAACATAATCTAAATAAATATCAAACTCTAATTGTTTTGTGCCATGAATAATACTGATATAATCTTGTTCCTTAAAAAAAGTAGTAACGACTTTGGTGTTATGCGGTGGTATAAATATCCTGTGTTGGATTTCAGGCTCGGCGATATTGTCAAATTTAATCACTAAGCGAGTTTTGACAAAAGCTCCAATAGCTCCGGAATTTTCAAGAACATTTTCTAACCCGAATAATTCCTCCTTTGTTTTCATTTCCGTTTTTAAAACATATACTTCTGGCCTATCTTTAGATTTTGAAATATTTCGAGGAGATATTTGACGTCGTTTTACCAACAAGCCTTGATTTGTTGCAGTCAGACTTTGAATTAAATTATTTTTCTCCTCTAAATTGTTCCTTAATCTAACATTGTTTTTTTCTAATTTTTCTGCTTTTATTTCAATTGTTGCAATCTCTCTATTTTTATCCTTAATTTCTATTTCATGTTCGCTCCAGGATAAAAAAGAGAAAACAACAAAATAAATAGCAATTCCAAAAGACCAATATATTATTTTATTAAGCTTTGGAAATCTAAAATATTTTCTAAAAAAACGACTATAAACGAATGAAATTATTCCCAGGCTTATTAACGTATATATAGTATGAAAATGCCAGACGATTGATTTGAGCCAAAATTTAATCTCATATAAGTATTGGGACATGTTGGAATAATACCAAAACGCTTTCAGTGTATCAAACTTATAATCCACTAGAAGTTTGTATTATATCGGCCTATGGGGATGACGCTCAGGGGATTCCGATGAGGAGAGCGACCACCCCACAAAAGAAAAAGCATCCATACGCAATATCATGCAGATTATCGAACGGGAGATTCGAGGAAGGTCACCGAAGCGTTGCGGGATTCGACGCGGACTTTCAGGCCATAAGGGAGGGTAATGTTCTGATCGCCATGCCCGAACGGGAGGCCGTATAAGACCGGGACTTTGGCTGTTTCGAGGACAGAGTCAATCACCTCTTTGAGGGAATAGCCGGACCCTTCCGGCGGATCGCATTTGACCATCTGCCCGAAAAGGACCCCTTTGACCCCCTGGAATTTCCCGGCCAGCTTCAAATGGGTCAGCATCCGGTCTATCCTGTAAGGGGGCTCGTTCACATCTTCAAGGAACAGAACCTTCCCTCGGGTCTGAATCTCGTAAGACGTTCCGATCGACGCAGAGACCAGCGACAGACAGCCTCCGACCAGCCTCCCCTCCCCAATCCCCTCCCGCAATACTTCCACCCTTGAAAACGAAATTTTCCCCATCGGTTCCCTGGAAGTCAGCATGGAGAGGAAAAAGCTGTCGGAGAGCGGGTCTTCCGATCTGGCAAAATAAGAAACCATCGGCCCATGACAGACCGGCAACCCCGCCTTATGAAATCGCAAGAGAAGGGTGGTCAAATCACTGCAACCGATCAGAATCGTCCTTTTTTTTAACAGTTGACGAAAGTTCAGCAGGTCGACGATCCGGGCGGTTCCATACCCGCCTCTCGCGGCGATAATCGCCCTGGCGCCGGAGGAAAAAGCCCAGTGGATCTCTTCGAGCCGCTCCGCGTCGGTTCCCGCAAGGTACCTGAAGGGCCGGCTCGCCGTGGGGGGAAGAAGGACTTCAAATCCAAGTTTTTTTAACCGGGCAACCCCTTTTTGTAACGCCAGAGGATCGATCGGACCGGCTGGGGCAATCACCGCGATCTTGTCTCCAGACTGAAGCCGCTCCGGCTTCTTCGCGCGGGAATCAGGCATCGGAAGCCTCCCGGTATATCAAATCATGTATTTCAGGCCGGAACGTTTTCATGACCTGATTTTCTTTTGTCGGATGAACCCGGTTGGTCAGGAGAATCACGCCAAGATCGGCTTCGGGATCGTACCAGAGAGAGGTCCCGGTAAAACCGAGATGGCCGAAAGCCCTTCTGGAAAAGAGGTTCCCCGCGGTTGACGCAGGGCCGGAAGGGAACATCCAGCCGAGCCCCCAATCCCGCTGAAAACGCCCCCGCTCAACAAAGGTTCGAACCGTTTCCCCTGCAAGGAGGCTTTTTCTCCCAAAGAACCCTTCGCTCCATTCCTTGAATAGCGTGAAGACACCTTTGGCCGTGCCAAAGAGACCCGCATGTCCCGCAACCCCGCCCATGGCCCAGGCGTTGTCATCGTCGACCTCCCCCTGGATGATTTTTCCCCGGAGATCCGATTTCTCAGTCGCGGCAAACGTTCTGCCCTCCCCGAAACCTTCCGCCCTCCCCGTATCCGGATCGACGGGTCGGAATCCGGCATCCGCCCCTCCTATCGGTTTGAGAATTTTTTCTTCATAAAGCCGGTCGAGGGAAAGACCGCTCTTCTTCTCCAATATCTCTCCCAGAAGAATAAATCCGGGATCGCTGTAGAGGTTCCGGTCCCTGGCGCCATAAACCGGCCTTTCCTGATGGACACTCCGGTAAACCGCCTGCTTGTCAAAGGAACAGATCTTCTTTTCTCCGTCTGAAAGGAGTGACAAATAATAGGGTTTCCAATCGGGCAGGCCCGACGCATGATTGAGAAGATCAAAAAGGGTGATGTGAGAAAGCGGCGTTGAAGCGCCTTCTCCGATGATCGCGGCGATCTTTTCTTCGGGAAAAAGTTTTCTTTCCTGAATCAAAAGCGCGGTCAGGAAAGCGGTCACGAGCGGTTTGGTGAGGGAAGCAAGGTCAAAAAGAGTTTCAGGGGAAACGGGCATCGATGAAACCCCCTCCAGGGGGTATGCGGTCATCCCCTTTTCGGTCCCCCATAACGGCAGGCCGGACCGGAAGACCAGAAGGGATGCGCCGGAAAAGAACCGGTCCGCTACCGCCTGTTCCAACAGGGATTGGGTTTCCGAAAATCGGGCTTTCACAAAGGTCAGGAGCCTCTGGTTTCCAAGGCCTTCAGGATTTTACCATGAATTCCGTCAAATCCGCCGCTCGACATGACGCAGACGATATCGCCGGACCGGAGATCAGGCGCGATTTTGCCCACGATTTCATCGGCGGACAGGCAAAGCGCCGCTGGGGGGCCGCCGCCGGAAATCTCTTTCACGAGTTTTTCAGGGTCCAGCCGCTCCGCTTCGGCGATCTTTTCAAGCGCATAGGGACGCGCGATGATCACCCGGTCAGCCTTGTCGAAACAGCGGCTGAACTCCTTCTGAAAATAATTTCTCCGGCTGGTCGCCGAACGGGGCTCAAAGATCACCCAGAGGCGCCGGTCCGGGAATCTCATTTTAATCCCTTCAATGGTCTCGTCAATGGCCGTCGGATGATGGGCAAAGTCATCCATGATTGAAACGCCCTTCGATTCGCCGACAATCTCCTGGCGGCGTTTCACGCCCAGAAAGGTCGAAAGGCCCTCCCGGATCGTCCCGGCGGACAGGCCGAGCTGTCGGGAAAGGGCGATGACGGCCAGACTGTTCTTGAGATTATGGTTTCCCATGAGCGGAGAGAGAAACTCTCCAAAAACATCGCCCCGGTAACGGGCCTCAAACGAGATTCCTTCGGGAACAACAACGATCTTTTCAGCGGTCCAGTCATATTTTCCCCCGATACCATAGCTTTCTACCGGGCAAGAAATCCCATTTAAAATCTCAACGATATTCCGATCCTCCCCGGAAATAAACAATTTTCCCGAAGAAGGGACGAGGTTGACAAACTTCTTAAACGCCTCCTTGACTGCGGAAAGGTCTTTGTAAATATCTCCATGGTCAAACTCGATGCTGGTCAGAATGGCATACTGCGGGGCATAATGGAGGAATTTCGGCCCTTTGTCGAAAAAAGCGGAGTCATATTCATCTCCTTCGACGACAAAATAGGGACCTTTCCCGATCCGGTAGTTCCCTTCAAAATTCTTTACAAAGCCTCCGATCATAAAACCGGGGTCTTTGCCCCCGTTTTGGAGGACCCATGCCGCCAAAGAGGACGTCGTCGTCTTGCCATGCGTCCCGGCGATGACAATAGGTTCTTTCCGTTCCAGAAAAAAACGGCGGACCGCTTCGGGAAAAGAGAGATAGGGCAGGCCCTTTTCGAGGACTGCCTGGACTTCGGGATTGTTCCGGGAAACCGCGTTCCCGATGATGACCAGATCGAGATCCGCATCTAGGTTGTTTGCGGAAAAGCCGTTCTTGATCCCGATTCCGGACGCTTCGAGCAGCGTGCTCATCGGGGGATAGACATGCTGATCGGAACCGGTCACCCGGTAACCGGAAGCCTTCAACATCCCGGCCAGGGAACCCATCCCGGTGCCGCAGACTGCCACAAGATGAATATTTTTAACGCTGGAAAGGTCGATGGTGCTATCCCGGCCGGAAATCGCGGCCTCAGGTCCCGCCATTAGATAACCCCTGACCTTCGGGAAGGGCGATTTCAGGTTCCTGCTGGACCGGATGTTCCTTCACGGCCTGTGGAACCTGGGGACGTTTGAAATAGATTGAAAATCCTTCTTTGGCAATGTCGGAACCTTTGATCCTCCAATGCCTGGAATTGATGACCAGGGCCGCAACCGCGATTTCAGGGTGATCGAGAGGCGCCATTCCGACAAACCAGCTGTATTTCCCCGGAGGATCATTCCCGGATATCGTTCCGGTTTTGCCGCCGATGGTAATCTCTCTTAATTGCGGAGACCTGTAATAGGAGCGGAAGGCCCGGCGGGAGGTCCCTTTGATGGACGTCTGTC
>DATNMI010000348.1:0-3111 GCA_035602375.1 Nitrospiria bacterium
GCCAAGCCGGAATATCACAAAAACCCGGCCCCGGTTTCTCTACCAGACCGGTGGATTCTATTGAAACTGGATCAGTGTGTCCGGGAAACAAACAACTCTCTGGAACAGTTCCGTTTTGATGAGGCCGCGCATCAGGTCTATCATTTTATCTGGCATGAATTCTGCGACTGGTACCTTGAATTTTCCAAACCGCTTCTCCAGGAACCGGACAAAGCTGCCACGCGCCGGGTGATGCTCCATGTCCTCCATGAAGTCCTCCGGCTCTTGCACCCGTTCATGCCGTTTATCACCGAAGCGATCTGGGGTACTGTTTTCAATGGATCTTCCAGCATCCTGGAAGCTTCTTACCCCCGTTCGAGCGATCTGCAAGACCTTCATGAGACCGGCAAGAAGACCGAAAATCTGAAAGAAATGATCCGCGGGCTGAGGAACATCCGTGGAGAGAACAATATTCCCTCCTCCAGGGAAATTACGGCTTTCTTCCTTCTAAAAGAAAAAGCGGCGGCCGTGCAGATGAAAGAGCTTGAGCCTCTCATCAAGAAACTTGGAAAGCTTGTCCGGTTTGAGTACGGCCCAGACGTTCAAAAACCTACGTTTGGCGCCTCAGCGGCTGTCGAAATGGGAACGCTTTATGTAGACCTTGCCGGAATCACCGATCCAAAAGATGAAATCCGCCGGCTGGAAAAACAGAGCGAGAAGGTCATGGCCGATTTGGCGGCCATCAACCGCAAGTTTGAAAATCCAAACTTTGCGAAAAATGCCCCTGAAGAGGTGGTCCGGGAAGAAGAATCGAGGAAAAAGCAGCTTGAAGAGAAGCATGCTTTCATTCAGAAGGAGATCGACCACCTGAAAGCGCTCTCCTGACGGTCCATTTGGAGAATCTCCAGTATGGCTCTGGATCCTGACAAAATAAAAGAAATCATAAGGACAGCCCTCCGGGAAGACCTTGAAGCCGGGGATGTCACCACAGCGTCCCTGTTTCCGAACGCTCTTCTGGCACGGGGAGAGATTATATCAAGGGTCCCCTGCGTCATAGCCGGGATTCCAGTGGTCAGGGAACTGTTTAAACTCCTCGACCCTGAAGTGGCTGTAAAGTCCGTTCAGGAGGATGGGGCGACCGCCATTCCCGGAAAACCGTTCCTTTTATTTTCAGGAGACGGACGTTCTCTGCTGAAGGGAGAGCGGACAGCCCTGAATTTTCTTCAAAGGCTGTCGGGCATTGCCACGCTGACCCGTCAATTTGTCAAAGCGGTGGAAGGGACAGGGGTCAAGATCCTCGATACCCGGAAAACCACCCCCGGATTGAGGGTTCTTGAAAAATATGCCGTCTCGGCCGGAGGCGGGACAAATCACCGGTTTCACCTGGGAGATGCCATTCTCGTCAAAGATAACCATATTGCCCTGAAGGGGGGGCTTGAGGCGGCGCTAAAGACTCTTCAGAAAAAATCTCCTCCAGGAATAACGATCGAGGTCGAGGCGAAAACCCTCGACGAAGTCGAGGCCGCGCTAAAACATGGCGCCGATGTCATTCTGCTCGATAACATGAACCTGAAAACGCTCCGGAGTTCGGTCGCCTTGATTGGGAAAAGGGCAAAGACTGAGGCCTCCGGTGGAGTAACACTTGAAACAGTTAAGGAAATCGCGAAAACGGGCGTCAATTTTATTTCAATCGGCGCGTTGACTCATTCGGCGCCATCCGTTGACCTGACCATGGATATTTTTCCGGAAACCTAATATGGCGATCGCAACTCAAGACAAACCGCTCGATATTGAAAGGATTTTCCGCTCCCTCTCGGGAGAGCGTTTTGGAAGAGACATCGTCTATCTGAAGAGTGTTGACTCGACCAATCAGATCGCAAAATCGTTCGGCCAGCGTAAAAAAGAAGAAGGAGCTCTCATCATCGCGGAATCCCAAACCGGCGGAAAAGGGCGGATGGGACGGGTCTGGCACTCCCCTCCCTTTCTGAACCTCTATTTCTCGCTCCTTTTGACCCCGCCAGTTTCACCCCGGCAAGCCGGCTGGATAACGCTGCTTTCCGGGGCGGTACTGGCCGAGGCCGTTGAGGCGGAAACCGGTTTACGCCCTGAAATCAAGTGGCCTAACGACCTTCTGCTCGGAGGGAACAAATTTGCCGGGATACTCACAGAGCTTCAGACCGCCGGAGATAAGATTGATCAAGTCATTCTTGGAATCGGCATTAATGTCAATATGATGCGGTTTCCGGCAGAGCTTGCCGAAACGGCGACGTCATTAGAGCGGGAATTAAAAGCGCCGGTTGACCGGGAGCGTCTCCTGGTCAGGGTCTTATCCAACCTGGAGCAGAAGATTGACGCCTTTTACCGGAACGGCCCCGGGGAGGCCGCGGAGGCCTGGTCCCGGCGTTCCGGCACGCTCGGGAGAAAAGTGATTGTGGAACAGTCCGGAGGGCCGCTCGAAGGAATGGCTGTGGCGCTCGATCCGACAGGGGGACTGGTGATTGAAAAAGAAGACCACACACGCGTCACAATCTATGCCGGCGATATTATTCATCTGAGAGAAGGGTAACATGCTGCTGACTATTGATATCGGCAATACGAACATTGTTCTGGGCCTGTTTAAGAAGAAGAAACTGGCCGGGGAATGGCGGATCTCCACTTACCCTCTCAAGACGGTCGATGAGTTCGCCATTCTAATGGAGGACCTTTTTTCTCTGAAAAAGATCATGCCGGAGGAAATTTCCGGCGTGATTCTCTCATCCGTCGTTCCTCCGCTGACTCCCGTCTTTGTGGAGATCGCAAAAAAATATTTTAATACAAAGGCCCTAACGGTCACCTCGCGGTTAAAATACGGGTTGAAATTTCTCTATGAAAACCCTGAGGAGATCGGCGCCGACCGGATCGTCAACGCCGTCGCCGGCTTTCATCTTTACGGCGGACCGCTTCTCATTGTCGATTTCGGAACCGCAACCACCTTCTGCTCCATTTCCAAAAAGGGGAATTACCGGGGCGGCGTCATCGCCCCGGGCCTGAGCATTTCGGCCGATGCCCTGATCCAACGGGCGGCAAAGCTCCCCAAAATAGAGCTGGCCCGTCCCGACAAAGTTATCGGACGGGACACAATCTCAAGCATGC
>DATNMI010000080.1:0-1061 GCA_035602375.1 Nitrospiria bacterium
AGGGGCTGAAAAGTGAGGCATTCGGCATCCATAGTCGGTACTAAAGAGGCAACGACTCAAGAACTCAAGAATTCAAGAATCTAAAGGAGAGCGAATCAATGGATCCTTCTCGAGTTCTTGATTTCTTGCTTACTTGACCCCGTCCGGAAATAGCGTCGTTCTGGATTGAAAGCCCAAAACCTAGGAATTACACTGGGGGCTGACATGGCGCAGTCGCAAAAGCATAACGCGTGGAATGAAGTGATGGGACTTGTGTTACTCGGTGCCGGAACCGTTCTATTCCTGGCGCTGATTTCGTACACACCGAAGGACGTTCCTTCTTGGGTGTGGTTTAGCTCGGTGAGTCCCCCAAATAATCCAGCGCAAAATTTTATCGGCCCGACCGGAGCGATCATCGCGGGATTCATGTATCTGACGCTTGGTGCTGCCTCATATCTTATCGCGACGGTCTTTTTAGGGTTCGGCGGAGCGAAGCTGTTTCTGGCTGGATTTCGTATCATAAAACGTCTGCCGTGGGCTGTCGCATTTATCGTCAGCGGAGCTTCCGTAGTGCATTTGCAGCCCTGGTTTTTACACACCTGGAGACACGAATTTAACATTATGGGGCCGGGTGGATGGACCGGCTATTGGTTCGGAGTCCTCCTCTTAAGTATGCTTGGCCAGATCGGATCGATCATCGCACTGTCGGTGGTCTATCTGGTTAGTCTCGTCTGGTTGACAGGGATCCGGCCGATCTTTCTAGTCAAGCAGTCGATCCAAGGCGCTAAAAACTTTTTCCTTAGCATCATCCAAGATAGAGAGCGGCGCCGGATGCAAGCTGCCAACGAAAGAGAGCGTCTGGAAGCGAATCAGAAAAAGATCGAAAGAGAAATCCGCAAACATGAGAAAGAATTGAAGAAAAAAGGATTTCTGCCAGGAGAACCTGAATCTGACGCCGCGGTATATCCTGAACCTAAGATTATCGACTCTTCGGCGGCGATTCTGAACAAATCGAAGCCATCGTTAACGGAAGGGAAAGGGAAAGGACGGGACAAGGAACCGGTTCCGCCAATGGCTGAGCA
>DATNMI010000090.1:0-1275 GCA_035602375.1 Nitrospiria bacterium
AGGGGCTCTCATCCGGCGGCTTGACCAGAATTTTGACGTTCTTGTCCCGGAGGACCTTCACCAGGTCGGGGTAGTTGGCGGCGTAGGTTTTGAACTTCTGGCCATCCTTCAGGGTGCCGGTGATATGGTTCTCCTTAATCGTCACCTCGGAAATATCTCCCTTGTCCAGCCGGATCATAAAATCGCTGAAAATCAATTCCTCTTCTCCCTGTTTGATAGAAGAAGAGTTCAGAAGATTAAAAAGGAGGATCGTAAAAACAGCGATCATGATCCAGAGGGCCAGATTTTTAAAACGGGGTTTCATTCTCTTACTCCAAATTCATTAAATAAAGGGGACATCCAAATGTTTTGCTAGTCTAACATAAATTTTTCTGCGACGGCAACACCCCTCTGCCTCCCGCTTCAGTCGGGAATGGCATCCAGAACCGCCATATAAGGGAGATTCCGGTACTGGTTATCGTAATCCAGCCCGTATCCAACAATGAATTTATCGGGAATATCAAATCCGATATAGTCGATTTCCACATCCACCTGCCTCCCCTCCGCCTTGTTCAGGAGGGAGCAAACCTTGAGAGAGCTTGGCTTTTTAGCCTTGAACTTTTTTCTGAGAAAGGAGAGTGTCAGCCCGGAATCGACGATATCTTCCACCAGGAGAACATCCTTCCCCTTCACCTCTTCTGAAATGTCGGTAACGATTTTGACTTTTCCGGAAGTGTGGGTGGCCCCCTGGTAGCTCGAGACGTTGATAAATCCGACCTCTAGCGGGAGGTCTATCGAACGGGCCAGATCGGCGTAAAAAGCAAATGCTCCCTTGAGAACGCCGACCAGCAGGAGATCTTTTCCGGCATAATCACGGGTGATCATCCGGCCCAGTTCCCGGATTCTTTTTTGAACCTCTGCCTGGGTAATGAGCGGTTTTCCGAAAATTTTCTGTTTTTGAAGAGACATGCCAGATCCTCTGAGTTTCGGGCCAAGGCCCCCCTGGCCCTTAGGGGAATTTGCTTCCATTATAACATGGCCGCCTGCCATCCTCAAATTCCGTCTGGCGGCCGGGACTGAATCATGACTTTCAACGTTTTTCGGGTCGACAGTGAAACTTTCGACTGAAAATCCCTTTCGAACCCCGGCGCCCAGAGGACTCTTCCAGGGGCGGCCAGAAGAATCATCCCGTCGCGTTCCGATCGCGGGACTTTCCGGTCAACGAAGAGATCCTGCAACTTTTTTTTATGTCCTTTCAACCCCGCCGGATAAATAATATCCCCCGGACGCCGGCTG
>DATNMI010000354.1:0-8321 GCA_035602375.1 Nitrospiria bacterium
AGGTAGGCCATTCCCGGCAACAGCTCCCCGACAGGCGCGTAGACCCGGACCGGATAGCCCATATCGGCGAGAGCGCATTGAAGCGGCTCCGCCATGCCATAGAGCATCTGGATTTCCAGATTGTCGGGGTCTTTTCCCAGAAGGGCGTTAACCGCAAGGGTGTATGAGAGGCTCCGGATATTATGGCTTCCAAGAACTGTTTTGACCGGCTGGCCCGCTTCAAGAAGCCATCGAGCGGCCTCTTCATATTGCGCGTCGGTCTCTTCTTTTTGTTCGAGTACCGGGACCGGCCATTCCCTCTGCCGGGCGAGGGCCATTTCATGGTCCCAGTAGGCGCCCTTAACCAGCCTCACATCGATTGGCCGGGCGATCTCTCTGGCGGCGGAAACGATTTTTTGAAGCGACGCGATCCCGTCCTTTAAGTAGAGCTGGAGCGCGATGCCCGCGGGAGGCGTTTTCCTGAAAGCCGGGTCGTGGATCAGGGTGAGAAAAATTTCAACGATCAGGTCCCTGTAATAGTACGACTCCATGTCGAGGATGACCGGAATATTTAATGCGGCGGCTTTTTCAAATATTGGCCGGATCATTCCGGCGGCGGTTTTCACGGAATTGTCCCAGTCAGCCGGGTCGAGCCTGCTATATAAGGAGGAGACCTTGACGGAAATCGAGGGGGGGAGAAAGAGTAGGGTTTTATTCCGGAAGTCCGAAATTGAAGAGAGGAGGTCGAGATACCGCCCCTGATAAGCCCGGGCCTCGCTTTCGCAAAGGGTCAGTTCTCCCAGGAGGTCGAGCGTCACCCCGCGCTTTGACTTGTTCAGTTTTTTAATCCGGGAAGCCGCGTCGTTAAAATCTTTGCCGATGATAAACCGGCCGGAGAGCGATTCAATCGCCGACCGGATCAACCCGGCGCTAACCGGGCTTAAGGTTTTGCCTCCCAGAAGATGAAGACTTTTTCCAACGGCTGAAGGGAAGGCTTCCAGGAATTCTCCCAGGTACTCAGTAAAATGAGAGACCGCCTCCTGATCATTCTTCAGGGAGGGGAGAACGTCAATAAATTGAAACAGGCCCTGTTTCAGTTTTTCGTTCTTGAGAGAGAGGGCGATCAGGTTTTCAGACCAGGCGTCTCCTGAAAAAAGAGCGGCAAGGGAGCCTTTTCCCGCGTTGATTTTCCCGATGATTTCCGAACCGATTTCAACGGTCCTTTTTTCAATGTCTTCAGTTCTAAGGGACGGCATCTCATTAAGTATGGAAGCGAGGGGAGAGGATGTCAAGGAGCAGGGTATAGCGGCTAGGGTGCAGGGTGCAGATATCAGGGGGGCAGGGGTGTTAGGGTATAAGGGGGTAGGTGAGAAGGGACCAGTAAGGAAGTATGGTGTAATGTAATTTTACCTTATACCCCTTTCCCCTGTTTCCTGTCCCCTTACCCCCTGACCCCCTTTATCTTCTGCCTACACCCTGCACCCTATCCCCTACACCCTGACTTACTACTCTGAATAGGTTGCTGTATAGTAACAGCAAAAATAATTAACGGAGAATTTTATAAAAATAAACAGGGGAATCCGGCAGGAATTTTTTTTTATGCTAAACTTAAGAGAACGCTTTCTGTCCCTAAATTGAACCTCTGAACGGATAGATTCACAACTTATTGAAATTACTATTAAATTTAAACTTGTGGCGGTGATGTTTGCTTTCGATTTTAATTGTAGAAGATAAAGAAAGTATGGCCCAGATGATCAAGGCCACCCTCGATGCAGAGGGTTATGACGTCCATCTGGCCGGAAATGGCAAAGAGGGTATATCCAAATTTAAAGAGAAACGGTTTGACCTTGTCCTCACCGATTTAAAACTCCCCTTTCAGAGCGGTCTCGACGTTCTTGCCGCGGTCAAGGAGAATAACCCTCTGGTTCCTGTGATCGTGATGACCGCTTTCGGCTCGATTGAAACGGCGGTCAAGGCGGTCAAGGACGGCGCCTACGACTTTATCACCAAGCCGTTCGAACCCGAACATCTCCTGCTGACCATTAAGAAAGCGCTCGAAAACCGGAAACTGATGACCGAAAACATGGTCATGAAAAACGAGTTTGAAAACAACCTGAAGTTCCCGAAAATCATTGGAAAAAGCGTAAAACTGATGGAACTCCTCGATGTCGTTCAGAAGGTCGCTCCGGGCAAGACTACCGTGCTTCTTGGGGGAGAGAGCGGAACGGGAAAGGAGCTGATCGCGCGGGCCATTTACCTTTTGAGCCCCCGCAAAGAGGCCCCTTTTATCGCGATCAACTGCGCCGCGATTCCGCGGGACCTGCTGGAGTCGGAGCTGTTCGGGCATGAGCGCGGTTCGTTTACCGGCGCGTCTGATAAGAAACTTGGAAAATTCGAGCTGGCCGACAAGGGGACAATCTTTCTCGATGAAATCGGCGACATGGATATGGGGCTTCAGGCCAAGCTCCTTCGGGTTCTTGAAGAGCAGGAGCTGATGCGGGTCGGAGGAGTCAACAAGATCCTGGTCGATGTCCGGGTTATCGCGGCCACCAACAAAGACCTGAAAGCGGCCATCGCCAACAAGACCTTTCGCGAAGACCTTTATTTCAGACTCAATGTCTTTCCGATTGTTATTCCGCCCCTCCGGGAGCGGAAGGCCGATATTCTCCCCCTCGCCGAACATTTTATAGACGTCTATTGCAGGGAGATGAAAAAAGAGCCGAAAATTCTGACGGAAGAGGCCCGGCTTGAGTTGATGGAACATCCCTGGATGGGTAATATCCGCGAGCTTCAGAACTGCGTCGAGCGGGCGGTCATTCTCTCAGATCGGGAAATCACCCCCCGGCATCTCGGTCTCCGGAGCATCGGGTCGGCATCCGGCGTGACCGACGATATCCCTCTGGAAGGGGGATTGATGGAGGTCAGCTCGCGCGCCAGCCGGATCGTGGAGTCGAAACTGATTAAAAAAGTCCTGGCCGAGACCGAAGGGAACAAGACCAAAGCGGCGGAAATTCTGAAAGTCAGCTTCAAGACCCTGCATCTCAAAGTCAAAGAATATGGACTCGAATAACCAAGGGGCAGGGTACAGGGATTAGGGTGTAGTAAACCCTTCCTTCCTGGCCCCTGCTCACCTACCCCCTTATACCCTAACACCCCTACACCCTGATTCATTTCTAGACCCTGTACCCTGACCCTTTACCTGGGTATCTGAAACGGGGCCCATTATACGCAGAAAACAGATATAAGACGTTGATATATAACATATTTATACTTAACAGACCTGGCATGCGTAATGCATGGTATAAGCGTAAAAGTAGCGAACGAAAGCTTTTAAGGAAAACATGATGAAACTTTACAATCACAAATTAATCCGGAATCAAAAGGGGTTTACCATGGTCGAAACGATGGTTGTCGTCGCGATTATAGGTATTCTTACGATGATGGCGATCCCTTCTTATAATGGGTTTATTGCTCACCAGAGATTGAGCGGCGCGGCCAGGGAAATCTTTTCCGATATCAAGGCAGCCCGGGCTCTCGCCATTCAGACCGGGACACAGTATGGGATTGCTTTCCCGGGTTCGCCACCGGTAAATACGGCCGTCAGTCAATTTCAGGCCGTGATTCCAGGAACTATCGGCGTCACGACGTATTATACCTTTGCTGAGGCGGCGGCTGTGGTCGGCGCCGGTTATAATCCCACAACGGTAAGCAATTATGATCTTGGGGCGTTAGGTTATTTGGGAGTCACGGTAACGGTTCCGGCGTCTCTTCCCGTTTTTCAAAAGAATGGACTGGTTGCCTACATTTTAACGCCTTCCGGCGGTAATTGTTGTGTTTCAACTTCTGGCCCGGCAAATTTCATTCTTACAAGCAGTACAGGGGAGCAGAAAACAGTTTCAATCAACGCGGCAGGTTTGGCCACAATCAATTAATCAGGGTGACCCTATGGAATTTAAATTTAACCGGAACAAAGAAAAGGGATTTACGCTGGTGGAGGTCCTCATTTCATTAGCCCTGCTCGCGATCGGTCTTCTCGCGGCGGCTACTTTACAGACGACGGCAATCTTGGGAAATAAAACCTCCAATGAAATGAGTATGGGAACCCTGCTGGGTCAGCAGGCGCTTGAACAGCTGATGACCTATAACGCGTCGACAAATTTGTCCCTCTGCGGGACCTGTGCGCCAAACGCGCCGAGCGGAGTCCATACGGCCGCCACGGAAACGATTCTGACCCCCCCCCCGCCGATTAACGGGATTGTTTACAATAGAAGTTATACGGTGGCGACCGATACGCCGATCACGGGGATACGAACCATTACGATGACCATTCAATGGACCGATAAGTCGAATCACCAGGTGAACCTGGTGGGGAGAACAACGCCTTAAAAAAATACGGTTATTTAGCATGAGACGGGGAATGAAGATAATGAAGATACGAAGAGAAGCCGGTTTCACCCTGATAGAACTGATGGTGACGATAGCCATATTTGGAATTGTTCTTTCCGGCGTATACGCCGCCTTCATCAGTCAGTTCAATTCCTATCAAACGCAGGAAGATGTTTCTATTGTTCAGGGGGACCTCCGGAGCGCCTCGGAAATATTGACCCGTGACATCCGGAACGCGGGATATGGCGCTCCCTCTTTTATGACAACCGTCGCCGCGGCAACCAGCCAGTTGATCTCTTTGAACCTTTCGACGACTTCAGCCTACCTGACGACGACGCCTGTTGCGATCGGAGGGGGTTACATTCTGGCCGTCAGTACCACTTCGGGGTTTCAGACCTCTCAGAAATACAATGTTGTCGATATCAGGACAAAAACAGTGACGATGGGAGGCACTGGAAATTTAAATGATATAATCACCGCGGTCGGCCCCGGAAAATTTGTTACCGTGGCCGGGACCCTTTCGGGTGGTTTTGCCCTGAATCCGGGAGACCTTCTGGTAACGCCGGGAGTTCAATCTTTTGGATATAACGCGGTGACCTACCAGATTCCGACCTCGTCTTCGGTCTGTAACGGCGTTATCAACGTTTTAACCAGGACCGATACTGCAGGAGTCTGTACGCCGCTTAGCAATAATATTACCGGATTCTCTTTAAATTACATTCTGACAAACGGGACTTCTACCTCCACACCCGCCTTAAACCAGATCACTGCGGTTTCGTTTACGCTTACGGGGAACACGACCAAAACGATTTCAAAGATGTCCGGCGTGCAACGATCGCGGACGGTGAGCACGATCGTGGCGTTGAGGAATTAAAGTTTGAGAATGGAGCCGACCATGCAGAAGAGACAAAGTTCTTTCGGGTTAAATCAAGAAGGATCCGCCCTGTTGATTACGGTAATCATGATGTTGCTTGCGATTATCATCGGGTTTGTCGCGATTAAAACGGCCACCACAGGGATTGCCGTCTCGGGAAGCTACAAAAGCGGCATGCAGGCGTTCTATACGACCGATGCCGTGACCAAATATGTCGTAAGCAACGCGACGACATTTGATATGCCCCTTTACGCCGTTACATCCACCGTGACATTCACCGACCCGGGTCTTCCCGGGACAAGCGGTTTAAACGGAATTTTTGTTCCAGGCAATAATTTACAGGCCAAGGTGACCTATCTTTCAACCGGAGCGCCTCCTTCGGGAACCAGCAGTCGTTACTTTCAAACGAACTATTTTATAGTTCAGACGACAGTACAGGGGACCAACAACAGCCGGGAAGTGCAGGAGGTTACGGTAGGTTCCACGGTAACAAAGGCTTGTGGAGAAAGCTGTTAATGAAGTTTGATAAGGAGATAATCGAATGAAGCTGACAGATTGGACTAAAATTATTCTCTCATCGTTGATGATTTTCACTTGGGCCGTCATGCACCCCGGCATCTCAAGCGCGGCGGGGGATACTTATATCGGAGACTCTGAAATATTCGGAGCGGCAAGTTCGGCTTATCAGCCAAATGTCCTCTTTTTAATCGACGACTCGGGAAGTATGGCTGATCCCCCGCCCAATGCCCCCGCCGAATATGATCCGAACACGACCTATGGAGCGCAAACGGTTTGTACCGCTTCCCTGAACAACGGGTTGGGGGGAACGGCATACGCAAGTATCGGCGTTAACGGCGGAAGGGTTCTTGAATTGCCGCCGGTCGTGGCTCAGTCAAACAGTGGCGAGAATCGTGTCGGGTTAGCAAAGCCTGTGAGATCCTCCTGGAATGAAGGCCTTCAGAAAACGACCGGGGCAGTTTCTGCCATCTGGAACGGGGTTGCGCCAAAATTCCTAAGGGTGTCGAATGATAATATCAAGGGGACAGTTTATGATTATGCCAATATCGGCGGTACGGTAACGCTTAATACCCTCAGCGGTGTCACGGTCTATGCGTACACCAGCTCCACCAACACCACCTATTCTGCTACCACCAATTCCAATGGCGATTATTCAATCTCGGTTCCGGATAATAAGACTTATACGGTCACTTTTACTTATCCGGTGGGATACGCCTCTTATGCTCTCAATTACGCTACCTACCCGCCCTCCCCGACGACCAAATATGTCGTGAGTATGGGCACTTCGACCATACCCAGCATAGATTTCTGGAGGATTCCGGCAACCTATCAAATTTCAGGGTCGGTCAGTCCGGCGATGGCCGGTGTCACGATAACTGCATGGGGGGCTTTTGGTATTTATACCACCACGACCAATTCCAGCGGAGCTTATTCAATCGGTAATCTTCCGGTCCCGTCTTATACCGTCTGGGCGGCCTCTTCGGGATATAGTTTTTCTCCCTCAAGCCAGTTCGTAAATTTATGGAACAGTTCCACTAATTCATATCAGAATAAGCCAGGGATTAACTTTACCGCGACATCCTTCGTCGGGACGCTCTATCAAATCACCGGGAATATTCATACCTCGGGGGGGGGTGGCGGCAACCCGATCCAGGGCGTCGTTGTCACGGTCACCAACAGTTCCGGGACCGTCCTGGGAACCGCCGTTACCAATGAAAATGGCGACTATGTGCTTGGCGGCCTTGCAGGGGGAGGGGCGAGCTATACCGTTACGCCTGCCCTCACGGGATACACATTTTCCCCGTCTACCAGTTCTGTCACGATTAATTCAAGTAACAAGATCGCCAACTTTACTGGCAGTACCGGCGGTGGTGGCGGTGGTGGTGGCGGCGGCTCGACCATCAATTGTGCTTCAAACACGATCTATAAATATACTGCCAGCGGTAACTCACAGACCTACAAAACCTGGGGAAACCTGGCCGATGGAATCGCGGCCAACTGTCCGGACGCTCAGTTGGCTCTGACTACTTCAGGGATCTGGGTCGGCACCTTGAACTCCACAAACGGCGCCTGTACCTCGTCAGACCAGCCGGGGACATTTTTTACCGGCAACTGGTTGAACTGGGCGAACGCGACGGTTTCGACGGCCACCGGCACATCAAAAATGCAGATTGCCAAGAATGTGGTGACAAACCTCATGTTGTATACTAAAAATGTCCGGATGGGGTTAATTACTTTTGATCAGCAAAACAAGGGAGGAACTTTCATCAACCAGAACGGGGTATTTCCCGCCTCAGGGACCGGCTATATCAGCTATGTCGATTATACGACTACTGGAAACTATAACGGCACCGATAATCTCCATAACATGATCGCGGGGTTGAATGCCCTGAGTGCTCAAACAATGACCCCGCTGGCCGGATCGCTGTATGAATCAATGCTCTATTTTATGGGGCAGACGTCGTTTGTCCACCCTTCTCTTACCTATACGAGCCCGATTCAGGCGGGATGCCAGACCAACTATGTGATTGTCGTGACCGACGGGATGTCGACTTCCGATAACGCGCTGGTGACAGGGGGCGGCACCGGAGGTTTTGGGGCCTATTGTGCCAATGGCGACTGCGATGGCGACGCGGCCTCAAATAATAACGAACAGAATATTCTCGGGATCCCTGCCGGCAATTCCGGCACCGATTACATGGACGATGTCGCCATGTATATGCACACCCATGATATGGTTCCGAGCATGCCCGGCTCCAACGTAACCATTTACACCGTTGGATTCGCGCTTGATCCGGCGGATATTCAGGATCTGCAGGGGATCACCTTGTTAACCGAAACCGCCACCAATGGCGGTGGAGCTTTCGTCAATGTCAAAGATTCCGCTACATTGACGACCACGCTCAGCTCGATCCTCGGCTCAATACTCCAGGTCAATACCTCCTTTGTCGCGCCTGTGGTTCCGGTCAGCCCGGCCAACAAGACCTATTCCGGAAATTCCGTCTATATCGGCCTCTTCCTGCCGCAACAGAACGGTTTCTGGCTCGGAAATCTGAAGAAATAT
>DATNMI010000106.1:0-1421 GCA_035602375.1 Nitrospiria bacterium
GCGAATTTTGCCTTTGAATATACCCTTCATATTTGACCTGAATTTCTACCTGATCCAAAACCTCGCCCGTCACTCCCGGCTCCTCCAGCCACTTAAAAAGCGTCTGAATGTCAATCGCCGGCCTTTTTAATACCTGTGCCAGAGTCAGGTCTTGAGAAGCGGGCTCTCCCATCTCCTTCAGGCTCTCGAAAAGCGAGGGCCGAGTACCGATCCTGGTCCGGTTTAACCAGTCGATTTTCTCCTGAATCTGCTCTTTTTTCTTCTGAAAAGCCGAAAATCGGGTTTCGTCGATCAGGCCTAGCTTGTGCCCATGTTCCGTCAAACGAAGGTCGGCGTTATCATGCCTGAGGAGTAACCGGTACTCCGCGCGGGACGTAAACATCCGATAGGGTTCACTCGTTCCCTTTGTGACAAGATCGTCAATCAGAACGCCAATATAAGCTTCCGATCTTTTCAGAATAAATGGGGCTTCTCCCCGGATTTTTAATGCCGCATTGATTCCGGCCATCAGCCCCTGCGCGGCGGCCTCTTCATATCCTGAAGTGCCGTTAATCTGTCCCGCGTGGAACAGGCCGTCGACACGCTTTGTTTCCAGACTGGGCCGAAGTTCCGTCGGGTTGACAAAATCATATTCAATTGCGTACCCGGGCCTGAGAAATTCCGCCCTCTCAAGGCCCGGAATCGTCCGGATAAACGCAAGCTGGACATCGACCGGAAGGCTGGTCGAAACCCCGTTAGGATACCATGATTCTGTTTCAAGCCCTTCCGGTTCGAGAAATACCTGGTGCCGCTCTTTATCGGCAAACCGGAAGATTTTATCTTCGATCGATGGACAGTACCTCGGACCGACTCCTTGTATGGCGCCGTTAAACAGCGGGGAGCGGTCAAGATTGTTTTTGATAATCCGGTGTGTTTCTCCCGACGTATGGGTCAAATAACAGGGAACCTGGGGAAGAGGCGTCCGCCGCTCCTGATGGGAAAAAAGCCTCGGGGGATTGTCCCCGAACTGGGGGGCCGTCTTTGAAAAGTCGATCGTCCTGCCGTCTATTCTGGGGGGGGTTCCTGTCTTTAACCGGCCCAGCACAAACCCGAGAGCAAGAAAGGAGTCTGACAACTTTTCAGATGCACTCTCGCCTGCCCTGCCGGCCGGAAAACGGGTGGAACCGATATGAATGAGTCCTTTTAAAAAGGTCCCGGTGGTTACAATAACGGCGGTAGCGCCGAATCTTTTTCCATGCGCGGTCTCAATCCCTTCAATCCTCCGGTCATTAACCAATAACCGGTCGACCGGCTCTCCCATAATTTCCAAATTTAGTTGATTCAGGATCGTCCGGGTCATCTCTTCACGATAGAGGTCCTTGTCGCACTGCGCTCGGAGCGCCCGTACGGAAGGGCCCTTTCTGGTATTGAGCATTTTAAAT
>DATNMI010000110.1:0-2111 GCA_035602375.1 Nitrospiria bacterium
ACGCCATCGTGACTGTGAAATCAGTCGGATATAAATTTAAAGAAAGTGAATAGCCATTTTAAATCCGGTATTTTTTCAGGGATCTTCCTCCGGTGGTGGGGAAGCCTGATCCTAGTCTTTCTTGCCGCGATCTTGATTACCGGACGCCTCTTGTCGAGCGAGTGGAATGTCTGGCTTTTGTACGGGCTTCCTGCCTCTCTTTTGATCACCTTTCCCCTGGCGTTTTATTTTACCCAAAATCTGATCGGCCCCCTCCGGGAAGCGATCCGGATGACAAGAGAGTTCAGCGAGGGGGACTTTACCGCGCGGGTCAGAGTCTATTCAGGCGGAGAAGTCGCGCAACTGGCCGCCGTTCTCAACGAAACAGCCGCCAAACTTTCTCTGAAGTTTCGGGATATTGAAGAACCCCGCGCCAGGCTAACGGCGATTCTAAACGGGATGATCGAAGGGATTATGGTCCTCGATGCCAGGGGAAAAGTCCTCCTCTTTAACGAGGCGCTGAAAAGAATGTTTTTTCCCGGGGATGAACCAGGACCGCAATCCTTTTATTATGAGTTAATCCGGCACAGGGAACTTAACGAGTTTATCCGGGGCATTCTCTTATCCCCTCAAAACAGGTCCGATGAAATCCGTTTTTCCGTTCCCCGGGAACGTTTCTTCCGGGTACAGGCCTCTATTCCGGAAAAGATCGCGACAGATCAAAAAGGGGTCTTTGCGGTGTTTATGTTCCATGACATTTCGGACATCCGCCAGCTTGAGCGGATCCGGAAAGATTTTGTCGACAACGTTTCCCATGAGCTCAGAACCCCCCTGACTTCGATGGCCGGGTACCTCGAAGCGCTGGAAGATCTCGGCGAATCTTTTCCGGCGGAGGGAAAAGAATTTCTTTCCATTTTAAAAAGGCAGACCTCCAGAATGGAAAGTATTGTTTCAGACCTTCTCTCGCTGGCGCGGCTGGAGTCGGGCAGGGACCCCATTCAACTTCAGCGCATTGATCTAAAACCATTTCTGGAGAAAATCGTCAGTCCCTTGCTCCCGCTCGCCCTCAAAAAAAATCTGAAGGTTGACATGTCGGTTGAAGCCGGACTGGCTATGATGGCAGACCCCGATAAAGTTCAACAGGTCATCACGAACCTCTTTGATAACGCAGTCAAATACACCCCGAATTCGGGCCAGATCCGGATTGAAATTGAACCACAGGAGAGATATCTGGCGCTGATCGTGGCCGATAACGGACTTGGAATACCCGAAAAAGACCAGGAGAGGGTGTTTGAACGCTTTTTCCGGGTCGATCGCGCAAGGTCAAGGGATGTGGGTGGTACCGGGCTCGGTCTTTCCATCGTCAAACATATCATGGAACTCCATGGAGGCCGTATCTCCGTAAAAAGCGAACCTGGAAAAGGGTCCCGGTTTACCGCCCTCTTTCCCGCAAACCCCGCCGGTTAAATCGAATTTACGATTTTTTGACTTTTTTCTGATTCTTTTAAAATATAAGATCTTTAAAGTCCTTCTCATAATCTGACCTTGAGTCAGGAAAAGTTCACAAAAACTTTTTTAATGAAAGACCTTTTCAGGCCGGTCTATATGTGAAAACCTGTCTGGGCCTGATCATTTCAGCAAAATTATTTTGGTTCCTAGAGGCGTTCCGCCTCATTTTTTTTGCCTTCTCTCCTTTATTATATTAAAAGCTTGATGCTTTTCTATATTTCCAGTATCATGGAAATATGAAAACCAATTCAATCATTACGGCGCTGTCAGCCCTCGCGCAGGAAACGCGTCTGGCGGTTTTCCGTCTTCTGGTTACAGCCGGGCCTGAGGGACTAACACCCGGAAAAATAGCTGAGAAACTCGACCTTCCTTCGGCAACCCTTTCCTTTCACTTAAAAGAATTGAGCCATTCCGGTTTGATTGTGTCTCGTCAAGAAAGCCGGTTTATCTATTACTCAGCCGATTATAAGGCCATGAATGCGCTCATCGCGTTCCTCACCGAAAACTGTTGCTCCGGTGAAGCCTGCGAGACATCGTCCGCCGAGGTTTGTAAGCCCGTTCAAAGAACCTGACACTAATAAAAAGGAGAACCGATGAAACGCTTTCATGTCCATGTTTCTGTA
>DATNMI010000358.1:0-5265 GCA_035602375.1 Nitrospiria bacterium
CCTTCGACAGATGCTCCTGATTCGGCATTTTGAAGAAAAAGCCGCTGAGATGTATGCATTGGGAAGAATCGGAGGATTTTGTCATCTCTATATCGGGGAGGAAGCGATTGCCGTCGGGGCGATCTCGGCCATTTTGCCCGAGGATTATGTAGTTTCAGCTTATCGTGATCATGGGCATTGTCTGGCAAAAGGGAGCACGCCCAAAAGAGCGATGGCAGAACTCTTTGGACGAATCGACGGCCTCTGTAAGGGGAAAGGAGGGTCGATGCACTTTTTTGACCGGTCTACCGGCTTTTTAGGGGGCTATGCCATCGTGGGCGGGCATCTTCCGATTGCAACCGGTGTGGCTTTTGCACTGAAATATCAGGGAAAGCCCCAGGTAGTGCTCTGTTTTTTTGGTGAAGGGGCGGTGAACACCGGAGCGTTTCATGAATCATTAAATCTGGCTTCCCTCTGGAAACTTCCGATCGTTTTCATATGTGAAAACAACAGGTATGGAATGGGGACACCGGTGGAACGGGCATCCTCTTTGTATGATATCTCGCAAAGAGGGTCTGGATACGGCATTCATTTAGAACAGGTAGATGGCATGGACATAATGAAGGTGAGAGAAAGTGTTATCCGGGCCGTTGAGAGGGCTAGAACCAAACAGGCTCCGTCGTTCCTGGAAATGCGAACCTACCGGTACATGGGCCATTCGATGTCAGACCCTTCTCACGGACATTATCGAACCAAAGAAGAGGTTGAGAAATACAAGAAAAATGACCCCATTCAGCAATATTATAAAAAACTGATCTTTGAAAGCGTAATCAATGAGCAGGATTTTAAAACTCTAAATCAGGGGGTGCTGAAGGAAATTGAAGAGGCGGTGGTTTTCGCGAACGCCAGTCCCGTTCCTTCCCTTGACCAATTAAACAAAGATCTGTTTGTGGAGGAGACATAAAATGTCCGTGATGTTGTACCGGGACGCGCTCAATCAGGCTTTAAGGGAAGAAATGCAAAGAGATGAACGAGTTTTCCTGATGGGTGAGGAGGTTGGCTTTTATGAGGGGGCGTTTAAAGTCAGCAAAGGGCTTTTGAAGGAATTTGGAGAGAAAAGAGTCATTGACACGCCGATTACCGAGTTGGGATTTACAGGCGTGGGAATCGGAGCTGCCATGATGGGGCTTCGGCCGGTCATTGAAATGATGACCTTTAACTTCGCAATTTTGGCGATGGATCAGATCGTGAATCATGCGGTGAAGATCCGATATATGTCGGGAGGCCAATTTTCAGTTCCGATGGTTATCCGGGGACCGGGAGGACCCTCGCGACAACTTGGAGCCCAGCATTCCCAAAGCCTTGAATCCTGGTTCTGTCATGTGGCAGGCTTGAAAGTCATTGCGCCATCCACTCCGAAAGATGCCAAGGGTCTTTTGAAGAGCGCCATTCGGGATGGCAACCCCATTGTTTTTATTGAAGGTCAGGAATTATACAGCCAGAAGGGAGAAGTCCCTGAAGGAGAGTACCTTATTCCAATTGGACAGGGAGAGGTCAAAAAAGAAGGGACCGATCTGACCCTGATCGCCTGGTCCAAAATGCTGAATCTCGCCGTAGAAGCCGCCAAATGGATGGAAACCGAAGGGGTGTCCGTCGAAGTGGTCGATCTGAGAACCCTCAAGCCCCTCGATATTCCATTATTGGTTTCCTCGGTTAAAAAAACGCATCGCGCGATCATTATCGAGGAAGGATGGCGGTTTGCCGGATTAGGAGCGGAAATTTCAAGTATTCTTCATGGCCAGGCGTTTGACGCTTTGGATGCCCCGATCGAACGGGTCACAGGATATGACGTTCCAATGCCCTATGCAAAGAATCTGGAGAAGGCGGCCATTCCTGATCTGGACCGGGTCATTCAGGCCATCAAGAAAGTTTTACTTTAAACAAGGGCATCTATTTTTAGATGTGCAACGACTTTTAAATTGAAGGAGTACAAATGGCAAGCCGGGTGGTAATGCCAAAGCTGACCGATACCATGACTGAAGGGGTCTTGCTGAAATGGTATAAAAACGAGGGGGATCCGGTTGAGAGCGGCGATGTCCTCGCAGAAATTGAAACCGATAAGGCGGTCATGGATCTCGAAGCCTTTGGATCGGGTGTTTTAAAAAAGATCTTTATTGCGGAAGGGACAACGGTCCCAGCGGGCAATCTGTTAGCCGTTATCGCGGGAGAGGATGAAGAAATTTCGGAAGAAGAAATGAACAAAACGGAACCTGCAGGGCCGGGAGAAATAGAAGCCGGCGCCATGCCTGAAAAAACGCCTGAGGAGATCCCTTTGGAGAAAGAAACGGCTGGTATAAGAATCAGGGTATCGCCCCTGGCAAAAACAATCGCGAAGCAAAAGGGAATTGATTTATCAAAGGTTAAAGGGAGCGGTCCCGGGGGAAGAATTGTCGAAAGAGATTTAAATGGCATCACGACGTTAAAGAAGGAACCAGGAGAGGAAATGAAAACTTATCCTGAGAGGAAACCGTTAAGTCAGATGCGAAAGGCCATCATTCGGACGATGGCTCAAAGCAAAGTCCCCGTTCCTCATTTTTACGTGACCTCGGAAATCGATATGGATAAGATCTCCCTTTTTCAAAAAGAATGGTTGGAGGTGGAAAGTGGATTAAAAGTCACGATCACCGATATTCTGGTTAAAGCATCTGCCATTGCGTTAAAAAAAGTGCCGCAGATGAACGCCTCGTTCCATGAAGATTACCTCGAGTACCATGATGATGCCCATATAGGGATTGCGGTAGGTCTTGAGGATGGAATTATCACACCGGTAATCAAGCACTGTGAGTCAAAATCGCTTGGGCAAATCGCGCAGGAAACAAAGCCGTTAATCAAGAGAGCCAGGGAGAAGAGACTGTCGCCGGAAGAATATACTGGCGCGACGTTCAGCATTTCAAATCTTGGTCCATTTGATGTGGATCATTTCATTGCCATTATCACCCCTCCGGAAGCGGGCGTACTGGCGGTAGGAACCATGCGCGAGACCCCGGTGATTAGGAATGGAAATATTATTGTCGGCGCGAGGATGAAGGTGACGCTCTCGTGCGATCATCGGGTGATTGACGGCGCTGGTGGGGCGAAATTTCTGCAGGAGCTTAAGAAAGTAGTCGAACACCCGTCGCTATTGATTTTATAGTGAAAACAGAAATAAGGGTTCTGTGACAAAAAAATAAAAACCGGGGTTTTTCGCTATGCAGGAGTTCTCAAACGAGTTGAAACCATTATGTATTTACTTGTGATATTTCACTGAAATTTAAATTTGCGACAGAACCGTATTTCCTCTAAGTTTGCTTAGGATTCAGTCATGCAAGTCGGGCCATACAAAAAAGGACTCAGGACCAAAATAGTTCTCGTGCTCCTAGTCGTTGGATCCTTTCCGGTGATCGTGGGCCTGGTCATTACTTATTGGAACGGGACTTTCAGGCTTAGGGAGTTAATGGGCCATAATTTTCAAGGATTGGCCAGGGAGGCCTCCCGAAAAACCGATCTGGTGCTTGATAGGGAGATCGAGAGTAAAAAACACCTTTCAATCACGACGGACATCAAGCGGGTAATAAAGGAGTCGAATCAAAATTACTCCGGCCTTTCTGAACAGGGAATTAAAGAAAGACTGGCCCAAAATAATAATCGCTGGGAGGGGGAGGATCACATTTTTAAAGAGGGTATTCTCCTGAAAGAGGCCTCCGTATTTCTTAGAAATTACATGTTCACCAAGGGTGTCAGGTACCCTGCTTTTTTTGCCACCGATGAGAGGGGGGCTATTGTTGCCAGCGCCAATGGTTTTCCGGGTTTTCTTCATAACCAGGAAAGCTGGTGGAAAGAGGCTTACAACGATGGGGTGGGGAAGGTTTACATTGGAGACCTCTATTTTAACGAGAAGGCCGAGACCTGGGCGATTAACATTGCTGTTCCGGTGATGGATGAGGAAAAGCGAAAGGCCATTGGTGTTTTAGCGGTTTTTCATGATGTCCGGACCCTTATTCAGCCTTCAATTCAAGATATTCGGTTTGGGGAAACAGGGCACGCCATGCTGATTGATTCTAACGGCAGGGTTCTGACCTGTCCTGTGATGGCAACAGGGAGTTTTTTAACGAACAAGATGCTGGTAACAACTGTGACCTCCACGACACCGGGCTGGGTTATTGCAAAGGATGACGGGCATGGAGGACATAACTCCATTATTGGTTTTTCTCCCGCAGTAGGGTCTTCTGAAATCACACTGAAATCCACAGGGAAAAGATGGCATACTTTTATTCGCCAGGATCCCAGAGAACTCTATGCCCCTATAAATTCACTCCTGCTGTCAGTCTCTCTGTCGGGTATCGTCCTGATCGGGTTCGTGGCGGCTATGGGTGTTTTCTTTTCAGAAAAGTTGGCCAGGCCCATTAAAGCCCTTCATGACGGGGCGGAGGAGATTGGAAAGGGGAATCTAGATGTAAAACTTAATATCAAGACGAACGATGAAATCGAGCAGTTAGCGGACGAGTTTAACCGGATGGCAGAAAAACTCAAGGGATCGTATTCCACGCTGGAACAAAAGGTGAATGACCGCACCCGACAACTTACAGCACTCAACATTATTGCGACAACGACCAATCGATCTTTGGATCTCCAGGAAATTCTGGAAAACAGCCTTGATAAAATCATTGAAGTGATGGATTTTCAAGCTGGAGCCATCAGGTTTTTGGAAGCTACGCAGGGAAAACTGGTTCTTAGGGTCTCCCGGGGATTGCCGCCTGATTTTATTCAAAATTATAAGGAAATAACCATAAATGAGATGATCGCAGGCCAGGTTGCAACTTCCGGTCGCCCTTTGACCATCGAGGATGCTAAGGGTTCGTCACACTCTAATGCCCCAATCTTTAAGCTGGGTTTTGTCTCCGTCATTGCGATACCCCTCAAATCAAAAGAGAAGGTCCTCGGTACTTTAACAGGGGCCTGTCGCGCACCACGTCATTTTACCCAGCAGGACATCGAACTGCTCACTTCGATAGGAAATCAGTTAGGAATCGCGATTGAAAACGCGACTCTTTATTCCCAGACAAGGGCAATGGTGGACCAACTCAAAGAGACCGATCGATTTAAGTCGGAATTTTTCACAAACATTAGTCATGAGCTGAGGACGCCTCTGACATCCATTATAGGGTATTCTGAACTTCTTTTAGACGAGATTTCTGAACAACGCAACTCAAAGCAGGAAGAATACATCGCCAATATCCAAAGCAGCGG
>DATNMI010000131.1:0-1737 GCA_035602375.1 Nitrospiria bacterium
ATTATTGGCAAAGTTTTATGAAACTTTCATTAAAGGAGGCCTCGCCGTAATTTACAAAATCCGGATTGTGAGGTAAACTTTATATCTCAACGGCAACACTTTTCATAAAACAAGGCTTTCCCTTTCAAGCCATTACCGAAGCGGAGTAAAGCCCATGGTCCGACATTTATCGTCCACTTTCATAGCCCTCCGCCACCCGAGCTTCAGGCTTTATTTCGTCGGGCAGACGATTTCCCTGATAGGAACCTGGGTGCAGAGCGCCGCCCAAGCCTGGCTTGTTTACCGGATGACCAGCTCTCCGCTGTTACTGGGACTTTCAGGGTTTATGGGTCAAATTCCGGTCCTTTTTCTCGGCCTTTTCGGCGGGGTCGTGGCCGACCAGTATGACCGCCATCGGACCGTCCTGTTGACACAGACGCTCTCGATGGTTCAGGCCCTGATCCTGGCCGGTCTGGTTCTCACAGGAAAAATCCAGGTCTGGGAGATTTTTATGTTTGGTCTTTTTCTGGGGACAGTTAACGCGTTTGATCAGCCTGCCCGCCAGTCTTTTTTTATTGAGATGGTGGGGAAGGAAGACCTTCCCAATGCGATTGCGCTGAATTCGAGCGCTGTTAATCTCGCCCGTCTCATCGGGCCGGTTGTGGCCGGCCTTCTCATAGGCCTCGTGGGCGAGGGGATATGTTTTCTGATTAACGCATTGAGCTTTCTGGCGCTTGTGGTCGGCCTTCTCCTGATCAAGGTCACCCCAATCCCGAAACTGGAGAGAAAAGAGTCGGTTTTCTCCTACCTCCGCGCGGGAGTTCGCTATGGCACCCAAACTCCTCTGATCCGGAGGGCCCTGATACTGCTTTCGATTGTCAGTTTAATGGCGCTCCCCTATCCGTATCTTCTCCCTGTATTTTCACGAATGGTCCTGAAAGGCGACGCCGATATTTATGGTTTAGTAATGGGCGGGGTCGGCCTGGGGGCTCTCCTGGGAACCTTGTCGATGGCGAGACAGCGGGCAAAGTCCCTGGAATGGGTCATCTTCGAAGCTTCACTCGGAACCGGAATCTTTTTCATTCTCTTCGCGTTTTCAAACACAATTCTGATCTCTTTTACGCTGATGGTCGGCATGGGATATTGCCTGCTGAGCCATTCTGTGGCGACCAACACCCTGATTCAATCGGTCGTCCCGAACACCTTCCGCGGAAGATTAATGAGCTTTTACGGTCTGGTCGTGTTGGGAATCAGCCCCTTTGGGAGCCTCCTTGCCGGCTATCTCGTCCAGCGGTTAGGCGCCCCCCGGACGATTCTATTCTCGGGGATCATCCTGGTCCTCGGTTCCCTCACTTATTACGCCCAAAGCTTTATCAAGGTTTCATTGGAAGGGGCAGCGGGGAGCGGAGACCCGACTTCAGGGGAGATCGTACGCCAGCAGGGAAGAGACCGGTGATTTTCCTGTTGCGTCTCTTCCGCCCGCAAGGTAGATGGTTTTCCCGATGACGGCAACGGACATCGCCGCCCTCGGCTCCGGCATCGGGTCCAGCTCTTCCCATTTCCGTACCGAAGGATCATAAAAGGCGGCCCGCTTGGAAATTCCGGTTCCATCGTTGCCGCCGAAGACAAACAGCTTTTCTCCCACGGTCAAAGCTCCGATCCCCGCTGAAGACCAGGGGAGTTCCAACGCCGCTGGTGTTTCCCATTCCCCGGAGTCCGGATAAAAGACCTCAATCCGGTTAAAATTCTGAAACCGGC
>DATNMI010000151.1:0-8788 GCA_035602375.1 Nitrospiria bacterium
CTTGTTTCCCATCAGCGCCTTAAATGAAATCTTCACCGTCGAGGGAATATTGATCACGCGCCAACTCCCGGTCCGTCGCTGACCACCCGTCCGTCGACGAACTTGATCACTCTCCGGCTGAATTTCGCGATATCGAGTTCATGGGTCACCAGGATAATGGTAATTTTAGATTCGGTGTTGAGTTTGACAAAAAGGTCCATGATTTCATTGCTTGTTCTCGTATCAAGATTCCCCGTAGGCTCATCCGCGAGAATAATCGGAGCATCGTTCACAAGCGCCCTGGCAATGGCGACCCTCTGCTGCTGTCCTCCGGAAAGTTGCGTCGGCGTATGATGTTCTCTTCCCGAAAGACCGACTTTTTGTAAAGCGAGGAGCGCCTTCTCCCGCCTTTCTTTGGCCTGAAGCCCGTTGTAGAGCATAGGCAACTCGACATTTTCAAGAGCGGTTGTCCGTGGTAACAGGTTAAACCCCTGAAAGACAAATCCGATTTCCCTGTTCCGGATGGCCGCCAGTTCATCCCGATTTAACCGTCTCACATCAATTTCATCCAAAAGATATTCCCCGCTGTCCGGTTTGTCGAGACATCCGATCACATTCATAAAAGTCGATTTTCCCGAACCGGACGGCCCCATGACGGCGATAAACTCCCCCTTCTCACACCGGAGCGTTATGTGATCCAGCGCATGGACTGTCGCTTCGCCCAGATGATAGGTTTTGGTCAGGTCGCGAACCTCGATCAGGGCCATTTTAAAACATCCTGGGGCCAGTCGGCCCCGTTGACCGGCCAGGCTTGACGGCCTCGACGATCACCTGCTGGCTTTCCTTTAATTCGCCCGAGACAATTTCGGTATAATTTCCATCCGTAATTCCGGGAACGATGGGAACGGACCTTGGATTCTGATCTTCAAGAATCCACACCCTGGTTTTGGATTGAACCCCAGGCACGTTTTTGGACCCCGTCGGAGTGAATCTCAGGGCGGCATTGCTGACTCTCAATACATCCTTCTTCCGGGAAAGTACGATGGAGACATTGGCCGTCATTCCCGGTTTCAGCTTCAGTTCGCGATTGTCCACTTTAATGACCACATCGTAGGTCACCACATTCTGGACCATGATGGGAGCATTCCTGATTTCAGATACGAGTCCTTTAAAAATAGTATCGGGATAAGCGTCAACGGTAAATTCTACCTGTTGCCCAACCGCGATCTTTCCGATATCGGCTTCGGATATCGAACTGTCGATCTGCATCTTTGTCAGGTCCTGTGCAATGTTAAAGAGCGTCGGGGTCTGAAAACTGGCGGCAACCGTCTGGCCGATATCGACATTTCTGGAAACAACCGTTCCATCCACGGGAGAGACAATCCGGGTATACATCAGATTGGTCTGGGAATACTTCAGGGAGGCTTCCGCCTGCACGATAGACGCCTGGCTTCCGCTCATTTGAGCCTTTGCGGAGAGATAATTGGTCTCGGCGGTATCCATGTCGGCCTTGGCAATCAGATTTTTTGAAAAAAGGTCCTGATTTCTCTCAAAGGTCCTTTTCGTATCGATCAGGGAGGCTTCCGCTTTTTCCAGATTCGCTTTTGCGGAAAGGAGATTGGCTTTAGCCTGGTCCACCTGGGTCTCAAAAATCATCGGATCGATGAGGGCAATCAACTGCCCCTTTCTTACAGGCGAATTAAAGTCGACAAAAAGGTTTTTGATCGTGCCTGACACCTGGGTTCCCACCAGAACGGTCACAACGGCGTTCACTGTCCCGGTCGCGGTGACCGAAGCTACAATGTCGCCCCGGTTGAGTTTTTCCATCCGGTATTCAGTCGGTTTTTGACCTTTCCCAAAATACATATAGGCAATAAACAAAAGGAGAACCAGTATTATGCCGGCGAAAATATATTTTTTCATTTTCCCTCTATGGAAGGCAATGCCGCCATCTCTTTGCCGGTGGCTTTCTCAAACTGGGCAAAGGCGGCATTGTAATTGTATAAAGCCTGAACCAGGCTGGTCCTGGCGTTTGAATGGGAGACTACCGCGTCGGTAATTTCAATGGGAGCTCCCACGCCGGCGCTATACCTCCCTTTCGCGAGATCGAGATTCTCCTCGGCCTGTTGAACCACCAGTTGGGCGGTCTTAATCTGCTGAATTCCGGCAAGAATATTGAGATAAGCCTGCCTGACTTCGAGAAGAACAGTCTGGACCGCGACCTCCTCCTGATAGGAATAGCTCTCATAATTGGCCTGGAACTGGTCCACCTGATACCGGGTCTGGAAACCGCTAAAAAAGGGAAACGTCAGGGTGGCCCCGATATTCCAGTTATAAACCAGCGGGAAGTCTTCATTCCGGTAGGCATACCCTCCGCTTGCCGAAAGGGTCGGGTAATATTGTTGCTTGGCGTTTTCAAGATTTGAAAGGCCTGATGCTTTTTTGAAACGGACAGACGTCAGTTCGGGACGCTGTTCCAGCGCGATTCGCGAGGCATCCGCCAGGGAGATCGGCTCTTTATTATCAAAATTGAGCGAATCGGCCGGCAACACAACAGAATCTACCGGCAGACCGATGGCGTTATTCAATATGACGCGCGCGACCTGAACATTATTTTCGGCCGTAATTAAACTTAACCGGGCATTTGTAAAATCAACCCTGGCCTTGGTGACATCAAACTTCGGTTTGCTCCCCGCCTGAAAGAAACCTTCCGCCTGCCGCAGATGCTCTTCCATCTGTTGAACGGTCTCCTGCTGTACTTTCGCCATCTGAAGTGATTGAAGAAGCCCATAATAAGCCTGTTTGACATTCAAAGCCACCTGAGACTCCGAGGTTTTCAGATCTTCAACGGAAGAGCGGGTCATCATATTTGCGGAACGGGTCTGGGTATTCAGCTTTCCAAAATCAAAGAGAAGCTGTTTGACGCTCAAACTGGCTGAATAGAAAGGATACGTCGCATCGCTTTCCAGCCCCGGACTTCCCGGCGTTGACCCCAATCCGGGCTGAGGCGCGTAATTGGAAGTAGACCGGGTATAAGAAAGATCTGCTTCAAGTTGAGGGTAATAGCCCGATCTAACCTGGCCTTCCTGCGCCCGGATTGATTCATAGTTTTTCAGGGAGACCTTGACGTTCGGGTTCCGATGAAGCGCCAGATCAAGCGCCTCCTTGAGAGTCAATGTTTTCTCCGATGGACCGGAGAGTTCATCCGCAAAACCTGTTTCGGCAAGACCTCCGCACAAGAACAGGACAAGCGTCAGGCCCGCCGTTGAGACCAATCCGAATTTATTTATTTTTTTTCTGAGTATCACGGTCAATTCGCAAAAAGCCTTTTGCTTCTCCGGGATCTTCTTTTGCCTGTTGTCCTGGCGGCGATCCTGTTTTTATTTTTGTGAAAGCCTGTCAAACGGTCAGTTATAATACCATAAACCAAACATCGCCAGCCTTTAAATAAATTGACGTTTTCTGTTCCCAAAAAATCTTTGAATGCCTCGTAAATCATCGGGCCTTGACATTTTGGACAAGTCATAAGAATCTCTCCACATTTTATTTTCCAGTTTATTTTTAAATTATAAACGCTGACCGGTTCTATTTCCTTTCACAAATGTATCCCTTTGTAACAAATTGTAACTTATTGATTTTCAATCCATTTTTTGTTTTACAAACCGAAATGGCATGATACAATATTGCTCAATATGGAACAGAAATTACTGAATATATTCCTGATTGATGACGACGAAAAGATGGCGGGGCTTCTTAAAACCTATCTTAAGGATTTTAATATCGCGCTTTCCTGCGAAACTGATCCCCGCGAAGGGATCAAAAAGGTTTCAGGCAACAAATTCCATCTGTTGATTCTCGATATCATGCTCCCCGGATTGAATGGGTTTGACGTCTGCCGTGAGATTCGAAAAACATCTAAAATTCCGATCATCATGCTGACCGCCCGGGGAGACACGGCTGACAAAATTGTCGGTCTTGAAATTGGAGCGGACGATTACCTTCCCAAACCCTTTGAACCCAGGGAACTCGTCGCCAGAATCCAGTCGATTCTGAGAAGGAGCATTCCAGGAGATAAGACAAAACACGCATCAGCCCTTATTTCCGGAGAACTGAGAGTCGACCTCAACTCCCGGGAGGTTTTTCTCGAAGAGAGGATACTCCCGCTTAGTACCACGGAATTCGATCTTTTGAAGCTATTCATGACCCACAGCGGGCAGGCGATGAACCGGGACTTTATCCTCGAACAGACAAAAGGGATCGATTGGGAAGCTTATAACCGATCCATCGATATCGCGATCAGCCGACTAAGACACAAACTGGGGGAAACTTCAAAAAATCCCAGATTCATTAAGACCATCTGGGGTGAAGGATATATGTATGTCTTGCCGGTTAAAGTAAAAGATTCAGAATCATGAAATTTCAGCGGAAACTCCATCTCAAGATTTTCACAATTTTTTTTACCACTTCCATCCTGATCGTTTTATCAATCTTCTATTTTGCCAGGACGCTTGATGTCGCGAGAAAAAGCAGTTTCCTTTCCGTAAGAAAAAACCTCTACGTCCATCTCCTCTCCGAAATCGAAAGAATGGGAGCTCCGCCGGATCCGAAGATTTCCGCGGAAATATCAAAAGAGCTCGATTTAAAAATCGGGCTTTACGGCAACGGACTGGACTGGAAATCAGATCCTTCGGTCGAATCCTATGACCGCCTCAAGCTGATGAGCAACTGGCATTACAAGGAAATGGATTTTGGGCGCCACGAAGGCCATCTTTTTGCCCTCACGGAACGAGCAGGATTTTCCTATGTATTTGAATTTCAGTCGAGTGAAATATTTTCGTTTCCGTACAGATTAGTCGCGGGCCTGTCCATTATAGTCATGGTTATCCTGATGATCAGTTTTATTGTCACCCGATGGCTCATGAACTCAGTCCCCCCGCTGGTAAAGGGCGTTGAAGCCCTTTCTCAGGGAAACCTGCAATATCGAATCCCGATTCTCCGCCGCGACGAATTTGGCTTCCTGGCCCATATTTTTAATAATATGGCCCAGCAGATCCAGCTGATGATCAAAGCCAAGGACAAGCTCCTCCTGGACGTCAGTCATGAACTTCGGAGCCCCATGGGCCGGATAAAATTGGCCGCGGAAATGATCGGGCAGGAGAATCTCAAAACCCATATCAGAGAAGACATTCTGGAAATGGAATATATGGTCGATGAAATCCTTGAAGGGTACCGGCTAACCACGCCACAGGGCGCGCTGAAGCTGGAAAAGATAAATCTGGGTTCGTTTATCATGAACCTGAAAGATATTTATGAAAACTCAGGTTCAGCTGTTCGGTTTAAAAACGCGGTAGGGAATGAAGCATGGATTTATGGAGAGACTTTTCGTTTAAAGAAAGCGATTACCAATCTGATCGATAACGGCGTCAAATTTTCTCAGGCAGCATCGGATCCTGTAGAGGTCATTCTTTCCTCGGATTCAACACATTATCTGATAGAAATCATCGACCGTGGCATAGGAATAAAAAACTCGGAACTCAATTTAATTTTTGAACCCTTTTATAAAACAGATGATTCAAGGAATATGGCGTCCGGCGGGTATGGGCTTGGATTAAGCATTTGCAAGGATATCATTGAAGCGCACGGAGGAAAAATCTCCGTTTCAAGCAGAGAGGATAATTACACCCTTTTTACCGTGGCCATCCCCAAAGAGGCGGGTATTTAAAGCGTCCGGGGTTTCCCCAGAAGGAAGCCCTGCACGAAGTGAATTTCCATCTCCTTGACCACCTGGAGCTCTTCCTCCGACTGCACTCCTTCCGCGATAAACCCCGCAGCCACATACTTTTTCAGGCTCAGCAGGATGTCCTTCAGGAAATTTCTGAATTTCTGACTGGAAACCGCCTGCAATAATGTGGAACGATCGAGCTTGATATATTCGGGAATCAACTGAGCAATAAAAGGGAGCGAAATAAATCCGGCGCCGAAATCGTCAAAGGCAAATTTATAGCCCTGCGCCTTCCATTTCTGGCTGATACGGAGATGGCTCTCCACGTCGCGGAGCGCTTCAAGCTCCGAGATTTCAAGAATCACCTCCATGCCCGCCGGCGTGGGCGCGGGTTCTATCTTCCCCAGCATATTAAAATCGACATTCACAAAAACCCTTTTTAATTCCGCCCGTTTCGCCTCCCTCATTTGGGAACCAAAGCATATCTGTTTAAGCTGGGAGAGCTGGCCGATGGCCTGGAATCTTTTAAACATCTCGAGGATAGAGAGGCGATCCTGGGGGTCCCTGCTAAAAGCCTCATGGCCGATTAAATGGTATCTTTTGAGAAGCTCCGGAAGGCTGTTGCTTGCTTGAGAGGCGCGGCTTAGCGCTTCGTAACCGACCAGCTGGTTGATCCGGATGTCCATGATCGGCTGAAAGACAACCTTGATTGAGTCCTCGTTCAGCTGAAAATCTTCTTCCCCGATGTGGATCTTGTCAACGCCCTTCCCTGCGATGGCCAGCGCCTGCCTGGAGACCCGAATCAGCTCATCGCGGTTGCGCCCATGCTCCGGATATAGCGCCGCCCCGATTCGCACTTCAATTGAAATATGTTTTTTACCGCAGAGCTCATGGAGTTTCTTTCTGATCCGGTCTGAACTGATCAGGACCCCTTCCGGAGAGGTGTCCGAGAGGACCACCAGAATTATATTTTCTTCCCAATGGATGGCCAGGTCCGTTCCCCTGGTCGCTTCGCGGATGCAATCAGAAACCCCTCTTAAGACCGTTTTTCCAGATGCCTGGGCCGTTTTGCCTGGATCGAGATTGACTAGTTTGAACTCGCAAAGCATCACGCCGAGAGAACGTTTATTCCGTTTTGCCCTCGATATTTCCATTTCAATCCTGTGGTCGAAATATTCTGGCGTATAGAGATGTGTCTTGGGATCATAAAGGAGAGTTTCAATCCGTTTTTTTGAAGTTTTTATCCTGGCTGTTTTCAGTTTAGGGGTGGGAACCGGACGGCGAACCTTTTTTGGGGAAGAATCCACGGGAGACGCCTTCCCGGATTTCGAAGCGACTGCCTGAATTAAGTGTTTCTTCATAATGACAGACCGGAAAGGAATGATGAACTTAATTTCATTTTAATTATAACATCTATTCTCCCTCTGTCAATTTCACCTGTTTATTTACACTCAATTGTCCGATTTAGCGCTATTTCCATTTCAAAACTTTGATAAAATAAATGCAATTCTTTTTCGTCCGAAACAACTTGCAAAGAATTGAATGGTGCGCCATTCCCTCGACAGCTAATAACTCCCCAAGAACTGTAGTGAGCAGAGCAAAGCTTATGACAACGTGGAGAGTTTAAAATAACCGTAGTCTGTGAGAAGTGGCAGCGGAAAATTCGGTTTGAATGAAAGAAATCAGTTCAGCTTTGGAAAATTTCCGGGTTTCGCCGGTTTTCCGGATCTTTAATTCGTAAATGCCGGCTTCAAGCCCCTTTTCCCCCAGAACCAGCTGCCAGGGGATTCCGAGAAGATCGGCGTCGTTAAACTTAACGCCCGGACGTTCGGCCCGGTCGTCGACCAGCACATCCAGCCCTTCAGTCTCAAGGTCTTTGGCGATCCGATCTGCTTCAGCGTTCAACTTTTCAGATTTGGAATTAAGGACCAGGATTTCTATGTGATAAGGGGCAATGGGGAGAGGCCAGATCATCCCTTTATCATCGTGGTTTTGTTCGATCGATGCGGCGGCGGTCCTGCCGATCCCGATTCCAAAACAGCCCATGACAAATTCTTCCTCTTGGCCTTCCTGGTTGAGAAATTTCGCCGACATCGCCTCGCTGTATTTCGTTCCCAGCATGAAAACATGCCCGACCTCGATTCCCCTCGTCAGCCGGAGTTTACCTTGTTCACACCGGGGACAGGCGTCTCCCTCCACCACCTTGCGAACAGGCTGATATTGTTCCACCTTGAAATCTCTCTCGGGACGCACATGGAGAAGATGCATGTCTTTTTCATTGGCGCCCGCTACCCCTTCTTCCATCTCCCTTACCGCCTCATCGGCGTATACCTTGAGAAACGAAAGCCCGACGGGACCGGCAAACCCGCTCGGCGCATGGGTCATCTCCTCGACCACCTTTTGGGAGGCCAAGACAAGCTCCGAAACGCCTAACAGTTTTTTAAACCGGACCTCGTTTAACTCATGGTCTCCCCTCACCAGCACCGCGACCGGATTCTGATCAGCCAGGTAGATCAGGGTTTTAATAATGCTGTCCACCGGGACCTTCAGGAACTCAGATACCTCCACGACGGTTTTCTTCCCCGGCGTATGGATCCTCTCCATCGGTTTGACTCCGCGGCCCTCCGCCCGGTTGAGGGCAACAGGGCGGGTCTCGGCCTGCTCCGTATTGGCGGCATATTGACACGATCCGCAGATGGCCAGACCGTCTTCTCCGCTGTCGGCCAGGACGGAAAACTCATGGGACGAGGACCCTCCGATACTTCCCGTGTCAGCCTCTACCGCACGGAAATTGAGCCCGCACCGGGTAAATATCCGGGTATAGGCCTCATACATCTTGTCGTAGGTCTTCCTGGCCCCGTCGACATTGGCATCAAAACTATAAGCGTCTTTCATGATAAACTCCCGTCCGCGCATCAAGCCAAACCTGGGACGGATTTCATCGCGGAATTTCGTCTGAATCTGATAGAAGATCTGTGGGAGAACCTTATAGGAGCGGATCTCGTTCCGGACAATATCGGTAATGACCTCTTCATGGGTAGGGCCGATACAGAAATCACGGTCATGACGGTCCTTGAAACGGAGAAG
>DATNMI010000164.1:0-8087 GCA_035602375.1 Nitrospiria bacterium
CCCGGTTGATCAGCCAGTATCTCCTTATGCCGCGACCAAGAGAGCGGGAGAGCTCTTTTGTTTTAATTATTCGTACCTTTATGGTATCCCAACGACCTGTTTGAGGTTTTTCACGGTTTATGGGCCAAGGCAGAGACCGGAGATGGCCATTTCAACGTTCGCCCGTTCCATTTGGGAAGAAAGACCGCTTCTGGTCTATGGAGACGGAACGGTTCAGAGAGATTTTACATTTATTGAAGATATCGTAGATGGGGTGATTAGGGCGTCGGAAAAGATTTTTCCATTTGAGATTTTTAACCTGGGGGGATCTGACACCCATTCGATTAAAAGAGTAATCGGGCTTCTTTCTTCTTGTTTAGGTAAAAAGGCGATAGTTCAATATTTGCCTGGACAAGCAGGTGATATGGCCATTACCTCTGCGGACATTAAAAAAGCAAGAGAACAGCTTGGATATTCACCAAAAACAACACTTGAACAAGGCCTTGAGATTGTGTGCAAGGAAATAAAAAATGGAAAGCATTGATAAATAAAAGGAAAAAAGTGTTCCACGTGGAACACTTTTAAAAATTCAAAAAGTGGCTTTTGATAAAGGAAGGAAAATAATCACTGACGGGGCGCTAGAGTTAGGGATTGTCCTGAGAGCAGACAAGCTTGCCAAAACTGAATTGTTTTATGATCTTTTGCTCTTTTGGAACAGATCGATTAATTTAACCACCGTGACCGATGAAGAAGAGTTTGCCACCACTCACTTTTTAGATTCGCTTCTCTATCTGAAGGGTTTTCCAGATCAGGGCCCCTCTCTCAAAGTTCTTGACGTTGGAACTGGCGCCGGATTTCCGGCCATTCCAATTAAAATTGCTTTTCCCGATCTTGATATTCTCTTGCTCGAGCCTTCCTTTAAAAAAACCTCTTTTCTTCATACCGTGAATTCAAAGTTGAATCTCCAGATGCCGATTGTAGAAAAAAAAGTGGTTGATTGGCTGAAAATAAATTCTGAAAGAAGATTTGACCTGATTGTGATGCGGGCCGTGGGAAAGCTCGAAAAATTCGTAAAGGAGCTTTATCCCGCGCTTCTTCCGACAGGGAGAATTATCGTGTCGATGGGTCCTGCAGATATCCCTCTAAAAGAGCTCCCAAATTACCGGCTAGAAGTACTCTCAGCCCCCCTTCCAGGCACGGCCATGATAAGAACACTATTCATTTTTCATAAAAAGGGAAATGAGTGAATTGTTCCACGTGGAACAATTTAAAAAACTTTCATTTGGAAAAATCGATTTAATCTGGTAGAATTTCTCGTTTTCATTTCCTGGCAACACTAGGAAATTGTCTTAGCTCCCTCTTACGACCGGGCTTTTTCACACACCTCAAAAAGGGACGAGAAAATTATGGCTAGAATTATCGCAATAGCAAATCAAAAAGGGGGCGTGGGTAAAACCACCACCGCCGTCAATCTTTCGGCTTCTCTTGCCATTCTTGAAAAGAGAATTTTGCTGGTGGATACGGACCCTCAAGGCAATGCCACCAGCGGCGTCGGTATTGATAAAAAACAGGAACATTTGACTTTATATAATGTTTTTTCCCAGCAAAATAATCTCTCCGAAGTGATTCAAGAGACAGAAATTAATCACCTGAAAATCGTCCCCTCAAACGGCGATCTTGTCGGCGCAGAAATAGAACTCATCCAATATCCGAATCGGGAATATATTTTGAAGCAGGCGCTCGAAAAAGTTGCGTCTGATTTCGATTATATATTAATCGATTGCCCCCCTTCTCTTGGGCTCCTCACGGTGAATGCCCTTGTGGCCGCTGACTCTGTTTTTATCCCCGTACAATGTGAATATTACGCCATGGAGGGGTTGACGCAACTGCTCAAAACGATCCAGCTGATTCACAAATCTCTCAACCCGGCCCTTGAGATTGAAGGTCTTTTGCTCACCATGTTTGATGCCAGAAACAATCTCTGTAACCAGGTCGTGGAGGAGATTCGTAAGCACTTTCAGGATAAGGTCTTGAATTGCACAATCCCCCGCAATATTGCCCTGGCTGAGGCGCCCAGTCACGGGAAGCCGGTAATCCTGTATAATATTCTATCCAAAGGGGCCCAGATGTATCTGGAAGCCGCCAAAGAATTAATTACCAACTCTACTCATTAAAGGTATAAAAAAATCACGAAAGGTCTTTTTGCATGGAATTAAATAAGTGGGAAAAACCAAAACTCGATAAACAAAAATTGGGTAAAGGCCTCGGTGCACTCCTAGGCAATGTTTCCCTCGACCAGGAGTCGAAACCGAAAGATCTGGTGGAAGTCGATCTTTCAAAAATTGTTCCCAACAAATACCAACCCAGAGTTGAATTTAATTTAAAAGAACTCGAAGACTTGGCCGCCTCGATCCAGTCTAAGGGGGTCATCCAACCAGTCACGGTGCGGCCCAAAGGAAATAATCAATTTGAGCTGGTAATGGGGGAGCGGCGCTTTCGGGCCTCTCAGATGGCCGGTTTAACAAAAATACCGGCCTACATAAGACATATTTCCGATCGGGATATGTTAGAATGGGCGCTGATTGAAAATATCCAGCGGGAAGACTTAAATCCGATGGAAGAGGCCCGCGCCTATGAAAGGTTGATAAAAGAGTTCAATCTTACCCAGGAAGAAATCGCAAAACAGGTTGGAAAAGACCGTTCAAGCATCGCCAATAGCCTCCGCCTCCTTGATTTACCCAAGGAACTGAGAGACATGGTTTCCGATTCAAAAATTTCTGTCGGCCACGCCAAAGTCCTGATGACCGTTGGGTCAAGAGACCAACAGGTTGCCCTCGCCAAGGCGATTGTTGAAAAAGGGCACTCCGTGCGCCAGGCTGATTTATTGGCAAAAAAGGTTTCCCAGGCGCACCACTCCAAAAACAAGAAACGAGAAGCGATCTGGGTAGATCTTGAAGACCGAATTCAAAGATCCCTAGGCACCAAAGTTTCTATTCAAGCCACCCGAAAAGGTGGAAAAATTATGATAGAATATTATGGTTCCGAGGATCTTGAAAGATTAGCGGAAATTTTGCTAGGGTGGAACAAGTAATTATTAACTTACCTGCCGGCCAGATTTTTATCCGGTTCCATTTTGAGGAGTCACCATGATCAAAGACAAAGAGAGAAAAGAAGGAAACTCGCCATCTACCGGCGAAATCATCGCCTTCCTGGGAAAGGGGACCTCTTTTAAAGGGGTGATTTCCTATGAAGGGGCTGTCAGAATAGACGGAACGGTCGACGGCGAAATTATGACCAAAGGCTCCCTCGTGGTTGGGGAGACGGCGGAAATCAAAGCCGAAATTGAAGTCGGATCGATAATTTGCGGCGGTACGATCAACGGCAATATCGTGGCTTTTGAAAAGGTCCATCTAATTGCTCCCGCGGTTGTCAGTGGAACCATTAAAACTCCCATTCTGATCATTGATGAAGGAGTCCGGTTTAACGGCACCGTCGATATGGGAAAATCAGAGCCTTCTTCTTCCCGCGATGCAGCCATGGCCGGGAAGGCATCAGAATAATCAGCAGACCGGTTTGCATGAATAGCCTCCTGTCATTTCCATATGCGGGAGGCTATTTTTCTTATGTCGAGCCGGTAAGGGCGGTAAAATGAAAATCGCGGTAGGAATGAGCGGGGGAGTCGACAGCGCGGTCACCGCCGCCCTCCTGAAAAAAGCGGGACATGAGGTGATTGGCCTCTATCTCCGGCTCTACAAGGACGACGAAAATGATGAGGCCCGCTGGCTCGACAAGTCCTGTTGCAAGATCGGCCTCGCCCGCCATGTGACCCGTCAGCTTGGAATCGAGTTGCGAATTGTCGATGCTCAGGAACTCTTCCGGGAAAATGTCATCAACTACTTTAAAGAGGAATACCTTCAGGGAAAAACACCGAACCCCTGCGTCCGTTGTAATGAAAAAATCAAGTTTGGCGTTTTGGTAGAGGAGGCGCGGAAAATCGGCGCCGAGAAACTCGCCACCGGCCATTATGCCAAAACCTCGATGGACCCTGTCACCGGAAGGTGGAAGCTGACCCGACCAGCAGACCGGACCAAAGACCAGACCTATTTTCTTTACAGGATGACACAGAATCAACTGGCGTTTGTCGAATTCCCGCTGTCGGGTTTTATCAAATCCGACATTTACAAGTTGGCGGAAGGTCTCGATTTTCCATACGAAGATGTCCTGGAAAGCCAGGAGGTCTGTTTTGTCAATCAGGGTGATTACAGGGATTTTTTAAAGGGAGAGGACGGTAACAGGATATTCCCCGGCGATTTTATTTCCAGCGAGGGGAAGAGGCTTGGAGACCATCAGGGATTTCCCAATTATACCGTCGGACAGCGCAAAGGATTGGGCATAGCGCTTGGAAAAAGACAGTTTGTTCTGGAAATCAGGCCGGAGTCCAATGAGGTGGTTATCGGCGAGGAATCCAAATTGTATAAGACCGATTTTCAGACAGGGAACCTAAACTGGATATCCTTTCCCCGTCTTGAAAAGGAGATTCCAGCGACGGTAAAATTTCGATATAAGACGCCTGAGGTGAGGGGGATTTTAGCCCCTGTCGGGAGCGACCAGGCCAGATTTACCTTTTTTAATCCGCAAAAAGGCATCGCCCCCGGCCAGTCGGCTGTGTTTTATAACGACAAAGACGAAGTGCTTGGCGGCGGGACGATTTTATAAAAGGAAAAGAGCGTCCTTAAAAAGTCAACGAAACCCCGCCATGAGCGCCGATCGTATTATTGGTAAGGCTGTTAACGCCAACCGGCACATACTTATCAATTCCTGCCTGAATTTGAAAAAACCGGGCCACATATTTCAAGGTTCCTGAAAACCGGACCCAGTCGGCATTGTTTTCATCGGCCCCAACGCCGTCAAATTCCGCCATGAACACCAGCCGGTCGTTGAGCGGAAGAAACGCACCTCCGCCATAGACAAAATGGCGTTCCCGATTGTTGGAAGGGTCCGTTCCCCAGAAAAGCCCCGCCTGTGCTGACAGGTAAAAGGAATAATCAATCGTCTCAATCCTGGTGTCGGCAATCAACATTCCCTGGTAACTTAAGGTCCCGACCGTCTTGTAAGAGCTTGAACCTGTTGGAAGGATTCCTACCAGAGAAAGCGCAAGTGCCGGCATGGCTTCGACTTCCTGATCGGAAAAGAGCAGCTTCATCCCGACATGGGCATCGCCTACACCGGTGCCCGTACCCGAACCTTGCATGTACGGTATATAGCCGCCTATTTCCAGATTAGGAAGGAGGCCAAGGGTGGCGGTGGCATTGGTCTGTGCCAGACTGGCGTAAGTCTGGCTGTCTTCCGAGTAGATTCCGTAAGCACCGACGGCAAGGTGGCCAAAAGGTATTACCCGGGCAGATTGATTAAAGAAATCACCCGAAAAGCCCTCGCTATTAATCGATGGCGAAAATTCTTCAAGTTCCCGCGCCAGCGCCGGAGTAGAAAAGACTAAAAGAAGAAATAAGATCTTAAAGAGTTTTTTAACCATGATTTTTTAGTCCCTCGACAGGTTATTATTTTTTCGGATCTTCCGCGCCTTCTCGTCCCGAACTTCAAAATCAGGAGAAAGTTTTCTTATACCATTCAATCGTCTTCTTTAAACCTTCCTCGAATTTTGTCCTGGCCTTGAATCCAAATTCCTTTTCCGCGCGCCGGGTATCGAGGCTTCTCCGGGGTTGCCCGTCGGGTTTAGTTGAATCAAAAGCGAGTTTCCCCTTAAAGCCTGAAAGCTCAGCAATCAGCGTTGCCAGCTCATTGATTGAAATTTCAAAACCGGCGCCCAGATTGACCGGGTCGGGCTTATTGTATTTTTCCGTCGCGAGATAAATTCCTTCCGCACAATCGCCGACATAAAGAAATTCCCGGGTAGCGCGGCCGCTTCCCCAGACAACCAGCTCGCTCTCGCCATGTTTAATCGCATCCGCGCATTTCTTAATGAGCGCGGGAATCACATGGGAGGAACGGGGGTCAAAGTTGTCTCCGGGGCCATAAAGGTTCACCGGAAGAAGATAAATCGAATTAAACCCATACTGTTGCCGGTAAGCCTGCCCCTGAATGAGCATCATTTTCTTCGCCAACCCGTATGGGGCATTCGTCTCTTCAGGATATCCGTCCCAGAGCGCGTCCTCTCTAAACGGGACCGGCGTGAATTTAGGGTAGGCGCAGATGGTTCCCAGGGCGACAAACTTTTCGATTCCCGCAAGACGGGCTTCTTCCATTAATAAAGCGCCCATGATCAGGTTCTGATAAAAAAAGCTTCCGGGATTCTCGCGGTTCGCCCCGATTCCGCCAACGACAGCCGCCAGATGAACGACAATATCCGGTTTGATATCGCGAAAAAGTCTTTTTACATTTTCATGTTCAACGAGATCGTAATCTTTCTGTCTTATGGGAAAAAGGTGCTTGCATCCCTTTTCCTCCAAAGTCCTGAACAGATAAGACCCGAGGAATCCGGCCCCGCCTGTGATTGCAATTCTCTTATTTTTCAAATCCATAAGTAGGGCTTTTAGTAATACGCGCCTGCGCGGGTATCTACATTAAATATAGTTATAAAATTGTAGCTAATTTAGCCCGATAACGGGAATAAATCAACTTAAAAAATGTTCCTTATTCCTTCAGGATAGCAAGCAGCGCCCCTGTTTCAATATAAGCCTAACATAAAGCGGAAAAACGTCAACCGGGAAAAGAGAGCGTAAAAGGCGATGGTCAGAACGGAAAGAAAAAACGGATGGGCGATGCAGGTTTTGAACCTGCGACCTCTGCCGTGTGAAGGCAGCGCTCTACCGCTGAGCTAATCGCCCTGAAGGAGCCTATTTTACAATGAACAATCAGCGATTCCAACTATTTTTTGGAAGGTTCTTTTTTCCGGGTTTGGTCCTGGTACCAATTGAAAAGATCGGTTTTTGTAAATAATGCATCGAAACGAGGGACTTTTGCCAAGATGGCCTCGCGACCCCCTTCTTCACGGTCGACCAGGGCGACTACTTTGAACACCTCCAGGCCCGCCTCTTCGCATTTCGAAATCGCGTCAAGGGCGCTCTGCCCGGTTGTCACCACATCCTCCACCACGACGACGTTCTTCATGCCAGAAAGCGTTCCTTCAATCGCCTGCTTTGTTCCATGCTCTTTGACAGTTTTTCTGACGACGAAGGCGTTGAGAGGACGGTTTTGCTGATAGCTGAACATCGATACTGCAAAGGCAATCGGATCGGCGCCGAGGGTCAACCCCCCGATCCCCTCTACGGGGAGGGCGGAGATCCGGTCAAAAATCAGCGCCCCGATTAAATTCATCGCCTCGGCCTGATAAGTGGTTTTTTTGCAATTGATGTAATACGGGCTCGTTTTTCCGGAGGCCAGTTTGAATTGGGAGGTGTCCGAATATTGAAATGAATCGCGGACAAGAATTTCCAGCAACCTTTGACGAAAATCAGAGGCCTGTTTCACCCGATCAGGTCCAGAAGGATTTGCCGCCATAGATCGGCCGGATCAGATCGTACATGGAGATAATCCCTTCGATTTTGGAGTTGGCCGAGACCGCGAGATGGCGCACCTTGTGCTCAAACATCATGTTGCTCGCGTCATCGTCCGACTTATTCTCATCGATGACAAAAGGGACCGACATGACATCTTCAACCTTCGTGACGTAGGGGTTCAGGTCTTTCGCGAGGACCTTTCGGATGATATCCCCTTCTTCCAGAATTCCAATGATTTCCTCGCCTTTGCATACAAGAACGCTTCCCAACCTTTTTTCAGACATCAGGGTTGAAATCTCGCGAACGGTGCTTTTGGAATCGATTTTAACCGGATTTTTGGTCATGATCTGTTTAACCTTAACCATTTTTCCTCCCGCTTTCTTTAATTCCGCATAATGAAAAACTTCATTGTTTTACCGCAAGCATACCCTAACAAATTTTTCATCAGGTGTCTACGGAGAAAGTTGTCGCTCCCCGGAATTAAGTCTGGCCTGAAGAATTCATATCACGAAACTTCTAAAATTCAAACTGAAGTCCGCCAAAGTAGCTCCATCCGCCCAAATTAGGCGTCGTCCCGTCGAAACCACTGAC
>DATNMI010000196.1:0-3085 GCA_035602375.1 Nitrospiria bacterium
TTCATCGAATCGGAAGAGTCCGCAATATGCTGTAACTCATTGAGAATGAAGTGGGGAATGATAAAGGCCCCTTCCAGGAATCCTGTCTCGCAAAGGTCGGCGATCCTTCCGTCAATAATCACGCTGGTATCGAGGATTTTACTGCTAAGCCCTTCAGACGATTTTGCCTTGAATATGTCAAAAATCCCCCCCTCAACGGCGGTCTTGAATCCAAGAACCACCCCCAGATATCCACCGGCCAGGACCAAACCGCCGTGCCAGAGGATAATACCGGCCGAATCCTTTGAGAAAAACGGCGAGGTTACCGCGAAAATAAATGCCGCGGAACCGAGCCCGAGAATCAACCCTAAAAAGCCAAAAAACATAATACGGGGAGCGATTTTTTTCAAAGAAAATTCAAATGAAAAGAGTCCAAGAGCAAAAATCAACCCGGCAAGAATGCCCCACCAGGCTTCATACTCCCCCGATACGTTGTGTCTTAATTGAATGAATAAATAAAGGCCACCCAGCGCTGACAATATCAGGTAGATGGTCCGTATAGTCCTCATCCCGCACCTCCCCTATGATAACAAAATGAGCCCACAGCCTCACGATCTCCGGCGACTCCCTGAATTAATGACTATCGTTATATTCCCCCCCCCTTTTTTGACTATAACAAGAAATTCCCTAACCGTCAAACAATCAAGAAAATTCAATTACTTATCTTGCCTCAGGGAGTCACGGTCAGGAAGAAACTTCTCCCGTGCCGGCTCACCAGGAAAAGGATTGCCTCTCCCTTTCGGGCCTTTCCCAGCATCCGATTAAATTCTTCAACATTGGGCACAGGAATCTGATTAATTTCAAGGATGATGTCTCCGCTCATCAGACCTGCCTCTTCGGCAGAGCTGTCCGGCTCTATACGGACGACCACGACCTTCGAACCTTTAAAAGGGACTCCGAGACGCCGGGCCATTTCAGCAGTCAAATTTGTCACCTCAAGGCCAGTCAGAGCCTGACTTTCCGGGCTCCCTTTTCCCTCATCCTCTCCTCCCCCTTCAGAACCTTTTCCCAGGTCTTTAGGCTGTTCCGAAACGGCCACCTCCAGTTGGATATCTTTTCCTTTACGGATTACTCCGATCTTCACTTTCGTACCCACGGGGGTTTCGGCGACCATATTCCGTAAATGCCCGGGATTATCAATCGGTTTCCCGTTAAATTGAAGAATGACGTCCCCCTGTTTTAACCCGCCCTTTTCAGCCGGGCTGTTTTTCATGACATCGCTCACCAGCGCTCCGGCGTTTTCTTTCAGCCCGAACTTTTTTGCAAGCTCTGGTTTGATATCCTGGATCTGAACGCCCAGCCATCCCCGGATGACCTTGCCCCCCTTCTTGATGCTCTCCATGACCGCTTTGGCCATGTTGCTTGGAATAGCAAAGCCGATCCCCATATAGCCTCCGCTTCTCGAGAATATCGCGGTATTGATGCCGATCAGTTCTCCCCGGGTGTTGACCAGGGCGCCGCCGGAATTGCCGGGGTTAATGGCGGCGTCGGTCTGGATAAAATCCTCATAATCGGAAATTCCAACATTGGCGCGGCCAACAGCGCTGATTATCCCCATCGTCACCGTCTGATTCAGACCAAAGGGATTGCCGATGGCCAGGACATATTCCCCCACCCGCATGCTGGAGGAGTCCCCCCAGGCAAGGGTCGGAAGGTTCTTGGCCTCGATTTTAACCACTGCGATATCGGTCTTGGGGTCGGTTCCAACCACCTTCCCTTTGAATTCCCGTTTATCCGAAAGCAACACCTTGATTTCCGTGGCGTCCGCTACCACATGGTTGTTGGTCACGATATAGCCCGAAGCATCGACAATGACACCCGATCCAAGGCTCTGTTCTTTTCTCTCGCGTGGAACCTCAAATTGTTTGCCAAACTCTTCGCCAAAAAACCTCTTAAAAAAGGGGTCTTCAAAGAGCGGGTTGGCTCCTCCAGCTCCTCCGGCCCCTTCATTCTTCACCGTCCGGGTTGTGGAAATATTCACCACCGCCGGGGTTGCCGCTTTCGAGACTTCCACAAAGGTCTCATCGGTCCTGGGGAATCCCGATGGGGCCGGAGGCGCAGGTTTCGGTTCGTTGTTGACCGCCTGTCCGGGAGGGGTCAGGTTCAGGTTGGAAGAAATAATCAGACCGATAATCACCCCGGCTCCCAGCATGAAGATCGAAATAAAGATCCATTTTCGAAAGGTACTCCCTTGCATGAAGAACTCCTTTTTTAAATAATTAATCCTAAATTAAAATTTTAAACCAACCGTTCCCGTTATGTCTACTTTTTTCCGTCACTTGTTCTAACCGGAATCGTTAGGATATACTCTTTTCCTGATGAAGCGCTTCGCGATGAAAAAAGGAAAGAGAGCCGTCTCTCCGGGAATCACAAAATCCATTTCAAAGAAATTGGCTAGAGCGGACCAGCGAACCCTCTGGCATCCCTTTACCCAGATGGAGGAATGGCTGGCGTCCCCTCCGCTGATCATCGAGAGGGGCAAGGGAACCTGGCTCTGGGACATTGAAGGCAACCGCTACCTTGACGGCTTTTCATCGGTCTGGGTTAATCTTCATGGCCACCGGAAAAAGGAGCTGGACCAGGCGATTAAAAACCAGTTGAAAAAAATCGCCCATTCTACCTTCCTCGGCCTCAGCAATGTACCGGCCGTTTTACTCGCCTCCAGGCTCATTGAAATCGCCCCTAAAGGCCTGACCCGGGTTTTTTACTCGGACAATGGGGCCACCGCCGTTGAAATTGCTATTAAAATGGCCCATCAGTTCTGGACACACAAAGGTGGAAAATACGGCGGAAAAACAAAAATTATCGCCCTCCATAATGCCTACCATGGGGATACCCTTGGAGCAATGAGCATCGGAGGCATTCCCCTTTTTCAAGACGCCTTCAGACCTCTCTATTTTGCCACCTACAAAGCCCCGTCCCCCTATTGTTACCGTTGTCCCGTGGGTTTGGAATTCCCCTTCTGTAAAATCGCCTGCGCCGCGCCGATCGAGGAAATCCTGGCGGCCCATCATTCCGAAATATCGGCGGTCGTCCTTGAACCGGG
>DATNMI010000280.1:0-5732 GCA_035602375.1 Nitrospiria bacterium
ATTGTTAAGCCTTCTTTATTGATATTTCCAAATCCGGAGGAAAGGCAAATATGCAATCAGGTTGACTTTACAAAATTCACTGTGATAGGTCTTGATATGTCAAACAATGACAAAAAACATTAATTCGTCACGTCCAAGCTCGGGATGAAACTTTTAGGGGGATCAAAGATGGGTGAAACAATAAGAAAAGTCGATTACTTTAAAATGGAAACAGCCAATAAGCCCGGTGAAGCGGCCAGAATCCTCGGAGCACTTAGAGACGAAGGGGTAAATTTACTCGCATTCAGTGGATTTCCACGAGGCCGTGGAGCCCAATTAGACTTTATCGCGGAGGATTCCGATGCATTTAAAAAAGCGGCAAAAAAAGCAGGCTTAGCGATTAGTGCAAAAAAGTCGGGCTTTTTAATTCAGGGAGAGGATCGCATAGGAGCTATTGCTGATATTGTCAGCCTGTTGGGTAACGTTAAAATTAACATCACAGCGATAGATTCCATTTGTGCGGGCGAACGGAGATACGGGGCAATTCTGTGGGTAAAACCTTCCGATTTCGCGAAAGCCGCCGAAGCTCTTCTCGCTACTTAGCAATTCATCGCTGGAATATCGCCCACCCCAGGCATTTGAGCAGCAGTATTTGTTTTAATGGCGTGTCCCCTTTTTCGGGGGAAGATCCGCATCATTAATTGGTCGTTATGACACACGGATTGTTGGACGGGAAGCCTGTTGCTCTCAGGATAGTTCACTTCAGACGGTTCTTGATCTTATCAAGGCCGGCTTGGGCACAAACCTCGTCTTTGTCGCCTCCCGGCGCACCGCCAACCCCGATGCCGCCGATAACTGACTCGCCAACCTTAATCGGAAGACCCCCTGCTAGAATCAGAATTTTTTCGTTCATTTGCCGGAGTCCCTCCGCAGTCGGATTGGCGGAAAGCATTTTGGCAAGCTCTGCCGTGGAGCGACCGAGGCTGGCGGAGGTATAGGCTTTACGACTGCTGCTATCCAAGGTATGGGCTCCAGCTTGGTCGCCCCGAATCAGTACCCGCACCAGACCTGTCCGGTCCGTGACGGCAACACTGACGTGATACCCCTCCTTCTCGCAGGCAGTAAGCCCAGCCTGCACAGCTTCAGTGGCCACCGACAATGGCAAGACTTTTTCCACGAGTAATTCCTGCGCAGGTGCCAAACTCACAACAATCATCACGTATAACAATGACATTAAGACAGTCGGACGAGAATTGCTCATATATCACTCCTTACGTTAAAAACGTACGACCCGAATCCTCACGGAATGGCCCCAACTAACAAAGTTTGCCTTGGGCCAAATTTATATCTTCGAATTATACAAAGTCAATCAATAACGGTCCGTTGGAAAATTAAAAATGGTGGGAATGCCGTTTGAAAGGTGCAATGAATATAATTTTAAATGAATGCTCGATGTCAGGAAGGAAGCGGTTCTCAAAGAAGAAATTCAACCGAAGTTTGAAAAGCTACATTTTTGCCAAAACCGAGAAAATCGGATATGCGGTTGGACTCTTACCCTGTCTCCTTTAAGGATTTTTACCTGCATCTTGTATTTCCCCTTCCGAGAGAATTTCTTCTAATTGTTGAATCATCCTCGTTTTGTGGGTCGCCGGCCAGTAAATCCTCTGGCAGCCTGGACAGGTATAAAAGGTCGTTTGAGTTGAATAGACATAGGGGAAAATTCTTTCTTTGAGACCCTGTTTCTCAATTCGGGCCAGGGGGAGGTTACAACGAAGACAGCGGGTTAAGAAACCTCGATAGGGGTCGATAGAGAACTGTTTGATGACCTGAAAAAGCTGATTTTTATAGGAATCTCCCCGAATAAAAAAATAATTGTCGCGGACTTTTTTCCTTCTTATCAGGTGGGTATCTCTGGTCAAAATGATTCGTTCTTCCCGGTCTGCCCGATCGATCAGCTCTTCATCCTTCAGGACGGGATCATAGGCGACGTCACAACCGATCATCCGCATCCAGACCACCAATCTTCCAAGCATATGGTCCGCAAAGTATTTCATTGTTGTTCATTCTCTTCCTTTCCGCGTTTAAAAGGGGATAATGATTCATAACGGGTCAACCGTCAAATCGTTTTATCAGAAGGCGGCCTTTAAAAAAGGGCAGCGAAAACAATAAATCAAGAGCATTGCGGCCCCTTATTGAGGTCATCCTGTAAAATTTCTGCGATTATACAGAAAACCCCACGAACCTCCAGAACATTTCGACAGACAGAAACTAATTGTTGGTATATTGGACCGGATCTGTGTGAGACTGTTGTGTCAACAGGTAAGGGGGAATAGATTTGGTCACGTTTGAACAAAAGATGGTCATCCAGGCGCCCTATGCGAAAGTATGCGCTGTGAATTCCGATGTCGGAGGATGGAAGAAATGGGACCCGGGCATTGAGGAATCCTCCATCGAGGGGCCCTTTGCAAGCGGCGCCAAAGGGCGCGTCAAGCTGACGAAAGGTCCCGTCATCGATATCGATATTGTTGAAGTTACACATCCTGAGTGGATGGCTGTTGAAGCGCGGGTGAGGCTCTGCCACATCAGGTTCGAACAAAACATCATCCCCGCTGGCAGGGAGACGAAGGTCAGGTGTAAGGTGATGCTATCGGGCCCACTCTCATCCCTCTACGGTTCGATGGTGGGCGAAAAGATTAATTTAGCATTACTACGCAAACTCGCAAGTCTCAGATCCTTCTGTGAAAGTCACCGCTGAGAATGGGGTCTAACCCAATAAGAAAATCAGGTATTCCGTGGAATTTTGCCGTCAGGATTGAGTTGAACCCCAATTCCATTTTTTGGAACGCCTATGGTAAAATGGATCCATGAATTTCTACAGGATCATTATTAGAGACAATTTAAACCCTCAGCAAAACAGACCCGCCCAAATTCCAACTAAAATGCAGATCATTCTATGGGGAATTTTCGGTTTATTGGGACTGTCTGTATTAACAGCGATACTGTTTATATCCTTCGTCATTGGATTATTCCTCGCTATTCCGTTGATATTTTTAGGAATGCTCTGGATACTGAGCCAAATTTTGCGTGGAAAAATTCGTATCCATCGCGATTCTTTCATTGTCTAAATAACGGACATTTGTGAAAATCCCAATAAATATGAGTTTTATTTAAGAGTTTGGTTTCAATCTGCCCCGTTTTGCGGTTTTGGATCAAAATGACCCATTTCTAAAAGAACACCATTTGGAGCTTCGCAGAGCTGAAAAGAACGTGGAAAGCTCTCACACCTTGAGTCAGAAACATAAGAGCAGGATCAAGACGAATAATCAAAGAGGAAAAATAAGATGAACAAACTGGAAATGTCAAAATGGGATACAACATTATACTGTCCCCATTGCGATGATATTGCTTTCCCGAACGGTCATCCATGGGGCACTAGATTTCCTTTATCATATTTCAGGAAAGATAAAGCCCGTGTATTAATCTGCCAGACCTGTTCTAAGAAATTTTCAATTACTCTTGAGAAGGTAGGGGATTAATGGATATTAAAGTCCGGCGGCACGTTTGTGTAATCTGGGTCAAATAGTAGTATGGAATTACGGGAAATGGTTGTTAATTTTTTAAATGTGAAAGACGAGGTATAGGGACCTGTCTATTAGATTCGGAACAAAAAGAAAATGAAATCAAAACGAAAAGAAAAAAACAAACCAAAGACGCCGAGCCCCAGCGGCGCATTTCCTTGGTTAAGGAAATCAGTTTTTATCATAATTGGGATAGTGTTTTTGTCGGCGGTTGCTTTTATATGGCTGTCGAATCATGAAACTAGGAAAGTGGCGTCAATCGCTCCCGTCAATCCGGAGCTGCTTCCCGGCATACAAACGAACGATGCCCCCTGGCCGTCGGAACTCAGTCACCTCCGGGAACGTCTTAATCTCATTGGCTTTCCTGCCCTGACCGAAGAAGGCTCAGCACTTCACATTCATCAACACCTCGACATATATATTCATGGGAAATCGGTCCCCGTTCCAGCAGCGATTGGATTCAATGCTCTGGAACGGTTTATTTCGCCGATCCATACGCACGATGCAAACGGAGTTATCCATATCGAATCACCGACCGTTCAGAAATTTACTATTGGACAATTTTTAGACGTTTGGGGAGTGCGTTTTTCTTCAAAATGCATCGGCTCTTACTGCGAGGATCAACAAAACTTTCTCAGGGCCTTTATCAATGGCCAACCAATGGCGGGAGATCCCAGGTCAATCGAGCTGACCGATCATCAGGTGATTGTAATCACGTATGGAACATCCAGTGAACAGCCGAAACCCATTCCCTCTCAATTTCAATTCCCTCCAGGGTCATAACATGTTTATCTCCATAAAGAGAATCAATTGAATATTATTTCAAGAGGGGACATTGAAAGCTAAATTAGAAATCAAGGCCCTGTGAAAACCGCCCTTTTCGCTTTTTCTAGGCGGAAGCAGACCTGGTTTCAAGAGACTGAAGGAGGGTCTGCATATCGTCCGGAAGCGGGGCGGTAAAAGAGAGTGCCTCTCCGGAAATCGGATGCCGGAAGGAAAGGGTCGAAGCATGGAGCATCTGGCGAGGCAACGGGAGGTCCGTTAAACCATCTTCTTTTCCTCCATAGGTTTTGTCCCCCATAACAGGATGCCCCAGAGAGGCCATGTGAACGCGGATCTGATGCGTGCGGCCCGTTTCAGGACGGACCTCGACCAGGCTGACGGAAAATTCCCGTCCCTCTTTCCATTTAAACCGCTTGAGGACCTGATAACGGGAAAGGGCCTCCTTGGCCTTTTGGCTATGAGAGGAGATCTTCTTACGGTCTTTCCGGTCGCGGCCGATTCTGAGATCGATCTTGCCTATGTTTGATTTGACCCTTCCCCAGACGAGGGTCAGGTAGGATTTCTGGACCGTGTGGGCTTTGAACTGCCGCATCAGGGAGACCAGCGCCTGATCCGATTTTGCGACAACCGCCACGCCCGATGTTTCTTTATCAAGGCGGTGCGCGATACCCGGTCGCTCCTCTCCGCCAATTCCTTTCAGGTCTTTCACATGGTGGAGAAGCGCATGAACAAGGGTGCCGGTGTAATTCCCCGGAGCAGGGTGCATGACCATGCCGGCCGCTTTGTTGATCACCAGAATATCGGAATCCTGGTAAATAATTTCGAGCGGAAGCGGTTCGGGGGTGATGACAATCGAGCGGGGGGAGGGAACTTTGATCCGGATGACATCCGACGGACGGATTTTATAACCGGCCTTCGCGGGATTTCCATTGACCTGAACATGGGTTTCATTGATCAGGGACTGGATCCGGGTACGGGAAAGAGGGATCCCTCTCTTGATCAGGTAGAGATCGAGCCTGCAGGACGGTGCCCCGCGCGGAACAACCCATTCCTCCTCCCTGAAATCGGGGGGAATTTCCGGCTCTTTTTCGTTCATCCGGTTAAAAACTAAGATGGCGCTTCACTTCCCTTTTGTTTCTGAAAAAGCGTTTTGAAAAGCAGGAGAAAAATTCCGACGGTAATACATGAATCGGCTATATTAAAAATCCACCAATGAAATGTTCCGACATAAAAATCAAGGAAATCAATCACCTCTCCCAGCCGGAGGCGGTCAATAAAATTGCCAATAGCGCCTCCGATGATCAGGGAGAAGCCGATCAGCGAAAAGAGATCTTCCTCGGGGGTCTGCAGGACAAAATAACCGAGGAATAAAAGAGCGACGGAAGAAATCAG
>DATNMI010000293.1:0-2857 GCA_035602375.1 Nitrospiria bacterium
GCTATGCGGACTGGGAAGTAACGATTCAGCTGGCGAAGCGTTTAGGTTATACAATGGAGTATTCCCATCCCTCTGAAATTATGGATGAGATTGCCCGATTGACTCCGACGTTCCAGGGGGTGAGTTATGAAAAACTGGATCAACTCGGGAGCATTCAATGGCCCTGCAACGACGCCGCGCCACTCGGCACGCCGACCATGCATGCCGGCCAGTTTGTGCGGGGCAAGGGGAAGTTCATCATCACCAAATATGTGCCGAGCGACGAAAAAGTAACGCGCAGTTACCCGTTGATTCTGACCACAGGCCGGATACTTTCGCAGTACAACGTCGGCGCGCAGACCCGGCGCACTGAAAACGTGCAGTGGCATAAACAGGATCTGCTGGATATCCATCCGCATGATGCCGAAGATCGGGGTATTAAAGACGGAGACTGGGTCGGAATTCAGAGCCGCGCGGGCGAGACGGTGTTGCGCGCCAGGATCACGGAGCGAATTCAACCGGGGGTCGTCTATACGACGTTCCACTTCCCTGAATCCGGCGCGAATGTCGTTACGACGGAAAATTCGGACTGGGCGACCAATTGTCCTGAATACAAGGTGACCGCTGTGCAGGTGAAACCGGTCACGGAGCCTTCCGAGTGGCAAAAAAAATATACGCCGTTCAGGAAAGTTCAGCAGGAGTTGCTGGGCAAAGGGAGGCAAACGCCGGGGAAGGATAATTCGATTGCCTGACGGCCTGAAAGACGGCTCTGCGGCTATGCGTATGGCGTGGGAAAACAAGGAAGCAGTATGGACATCCATAAATTGATTCACATGGCGAATCAGATTGGCAGTTTTTTTGAGGCAATGCCGGATCGTGAGGAAGCTTTGTCAGGCATTGCCAATCATCTTGGCAAATTCTGGGAACCGCGCATGCGGAGCCAGTTGCTTGACTGTCTGGATACCGAAGAAGGAAAAGACCTGACGCCTGTCGTGGTTTCGGCGATACGTGCCCATCGCGGCAAATTATTGCCGCAGCATTAACAGATTACGATTAAAGTCGAACCGGGTGTTCATTTGATGGAGAAGCCAGCCTCGACAGGACAAAATATTATCACGGTCCCCGTTCTCAAAGTGGAAGGGAATGCTTTCACCCGGGGGGATGATCTCCTTGCTGTGGAAGAACCTTTGCAGATTCGGCTCAACTATGAATCGAGAGGGGTAAAGAGAGAAAAAGATATTTCAATCACCATGCGGACGCCAGGCCATGATTTCGAACTGGCGGCGGGGTTTCTCTATTCAGAAGGGATTCTCCGGAACAGAGGCCAGGTTGTAGAGATTCGACAAACCGGACCGGAAGACAATCCCCGACAGCAGAGGAACAGGGTCACGGTCAGCGTAAAGCCGGGAACCGATCTTGATCTCGGACGGCTCAAACGAAATTTCTATGTGAGCTCCAGTTGCGGGATCTGCGGCAAGGCTTCAATTGAAAGGCTTCACGACCTTCACTATCCCTCCCTGCCAGAGGACATTCCTCTGGTCGAGGCTTCGGTAATCCATCGCCTGCCCGGCGCGTTGCGGGAAGGCCAGGCCATTTTTAACCGGACCGGCGGTCTTCATGCCGCCGGGCTGTTTGACACAGAAGGACATCTGGTCGGGCTTTGGGAAGATGTCGGAAGACATAACGCCGTCGATAAATTGATCGGGGATGAATTCCTGAAAGACCATATTCCGCTTTCAAACCATATTCTGATGGTCAGCGGGCGGACCAGTTTTGAATTGGCACAAAAAGCGCTAATGGCCGGAATTCCGATTCTGGCTTCGGTGGGAGCCCCGTCGAGCCTTTCGGTTGAAATCGCCCTTAGATATCAGATGACCCTGCTTGGATTTGTTCGCGATGGCCGTTTTAATATCTATTCCGGCGCGGCGCGCATCGGGAAGGCAAAAAAGAATGGTCAATCGCTTCCTCCCTACAGGACAGTTCCGTTGTCTGCTGACGCCTAACTCCCTCTTGCATTCACACCCCTCCACCGGTATTCTTTAGAAAAACATGCCGTTGAGGTGTCTATGGATCTGACTTCCGTCATTCTGGCCGGGGGCGAAAGCCTCAGAATGGGACGAGAAAAGGCGTTTATTGATTTCAACGGGGAACCTCTGGTCAAGAGAACCGTTGGCATCCTGAAGCCTCTTTTTGAGGAAATCCTGATTGTGTCCAAAGAACGGGAGCCGCTTCTGTTCCTCGGGGTCCCCGTTTATGTTGATCTGTTTCCAAACGGAGGACCGATGGGGGGAATCTATACCGGCCTCTTTCATTCAAAAGGGCCGGTTTTCGCGGTTGCCTGCGACATGCCGTTTCTTGATCCCGGTCTGATCAGGTATATGGCAGGGCAACTTCAAGGTTTTGATGCGGTGGTCCCCAGCTGCAGAGACGGAGTACACCCCCTTCACGCGCTCTATTCAAAGACAGCCTTGCCGGAGATGAGAAGGCTTCTTGGGACGGGAGATGTCAAGATGACCCGTTTGCTTGAAAAAATCAACACAAGGACAGTTGGAGAAGATGAAATCAGAAAGCTCAATCCCGATTTATCTTCTCTCGTAAATATTAATACGCCAGAGGATTTAAAAAGGGCGCTGGAGATGGCGTCTAAATGATTTCCGTAGAGGAAGCGCTGGACATCGTTCTTTCCAGTTCAAAAATCGTCTCTTCAGAGGAATGCGATATCCGGATGGCAAGAGGGAGAATTCTGGCCACCTCCATCCTCGCTCCCCACGACCAGCCCCCCTGGGACAATTCCGCGATGGACGGCTATGCGGTCCGCTGGGAAGATATCGGTTCTGTTACCGGCGAGAATCCTGTTTCATTAAAAATCATTGAAGTA
>DATNMI010000369.1:0-1029 GCA_035602375.1 Nitrospiria bacterium
TGGAATTGTCCATGTCTCGGCCAAAGACACTGCCACTCAGAAAGAACAGTCAATCAAGATTACTGCCTCCAGCGGTCTGAGCAAAGACGAAATCGACAAGATGCTCAAAGAATCGCAGGCCCATGCGGAAGAAGACAAGAAAAAGAAAGAGCTGGCGGAGGTCAAGAACGAAGCCGACAGCCTGATCTACAGCGTGGAGAAGTCCCTCAAGGATATAGGAGACAAGATTTCCGCCGCTGAAAAAGACCAGACCCAGGAAAAGATCAATCAGACCCGCAAGGCCCTGGAGTCGGGTGAAATTCCGGCGATCCGCTCGGCGGTGGAGGAGTTAACCAAAACGTCCCACAAGCTCGCGGAAGAAATGTACAAGAAAACCGCGGCAGCTGCCGGTGACGGCGCCGGTGCGGGGGCTCATTCCGAAGCTGATCCTGGAGCGCAGGGGAAAAAGGAAGATGTAGTCGACGCCACCTATGAAGAAGTTGACAAAGACAAGAAATAAGAGGAACTCCCGTTGTCAAAGCGAGATTACTATGAACTCCTGGGAGTTTCCAGGAGCGCCGCCGACGAGGAGCTAAAAAAAGCCTTCCGAAAACTGGCGATGCAGCATCACCCCGACCGCCACGCCGGGGACAAAAAAGAAGAAGAAATTTTCAAGCAAATCAATGAAGCCTATTCGGTCCTGAGCGATCCTGAAAAGCGGAAGGTTTACGATCAGTACGGCCACGAAGGCCTGACGGGAGGCGCCGGAGGATTTGAAGGGTTTGGCGGGGTCGGAGATATATTTACCGATATCTTCGAGGGCTTTTTTGGCGGCGGCCAGCGAGGAGGAACCCGGGCGCAAAGAGGCGCAGACCTCCGATACGATCTTGAAATTCCTTTTGAAGAAGCAATCTTCGGGATGGAAAAGAAACTCACCCTCCCGAAGGAAGAAAATTGCGGCGCCTGCAACGGTTCCGGAGCGCGATCGGGCGCGGATGTTATCCCGTGCGACACCTGCCGGGGGAGCGGGCAGGTCAGGATCCAGCAGGG
>DATNMI010000307.1:0-2581 GCA_035602375.1 Nitrospiria bacterium
AACACGCAGGGGTCCGCTAACCCTGTTTGGCCTAAAATGGAACTTGTTAAAAAAGGGGCTGATTTTTCAGCCCCTTTTTATTTCATGAATCAGGCCGTCCACCATTTCGAATTGCCTGTCGCCCTGTACCGAGAGTTTTTCGTTATGAGTGACCATGACGAGCGTCACCTTCTTCTCCCGGTTCAGCTTTCTCATCAGTTGAAAGACCTCTTCGCTTGTTTTCGAATCAAGGTTTCCCGTGGGCTCATCCGCCAGTATGAGCGAGGGGTTAAGGACCATTGCCCGCGCCACCGCGACCCTCTGCTGTTCTCCGCCTGAAAGTTCTCCCGGCTTATGATGGAGCCTTTTTGCAAGACCCACTTCTTCAAGAAGCAGTCTGGCCATTTCCAGGGCTTCTTTTTTCGGTATTCCTCGTATCAGGGCCGGCATGGCGCTGTTTTCCAGCGCGGTAAATTCAGGGAGGAGATGATGAAACTGGAAAACAAAGCCGACCTGTTGATTTCTGAAGAGCGCGAGTTCCTTTTCATTTCCGGAATAGATATTTTTACCCTCGAACTGAACATCCCCGGACGTCGGCGTGTCAAGGGCTCCCAGAATATGGAGAAAGGTGCTTTTCCCTACTCCCGATGCGCCGATGATGGAAACAAACTCCCCCTTATCGATCTTCAGGGTGATCCCCTTGAGAACTTCGATTGAATGCCGGTTAATGGTGTAAGTTTTGGTCAGGCTGTTGGCCTGGAGAAAAGGGGGGTTATTCATACCGTATGGCTTCCACCGGTTTCAGTTTTCCGGCCTGGAGGGAAGGATAGACCGTAGCAGTAAAACTGACCAGGATGGCTGAAAAGGAGACCAGGAAGACGTCCATCGCCCGGATCTTGACCGGTATCTGGCTAAGGTAATAGACGTCAGAAGGCAAATGGTAGAGATGGGGGATCAGTTGGCAAATGCCGTACCCCAGGGGAATTCCTGTAATAATTCCGGCCAGGCCGATGATGATGCCTTCCAGCATGAAAATCGTCATAATGCTATTTCTGGTGGCGCCCATGGCCATCAGAATGGCGATTTCTGATTTCTTTTCCACCACCATCATGGTCAAAATTCCGATAATGTTAAAGGAGGCGACAAGAATGATCAGAACCAGAATGATAAACATAACCGCTTTTTCAAGCTGGAGCGCCGAGAAGAGGTTCCTGTTCATTCTCATCCAGTCGCGCGCCATGTAGGGGAACCCGGCTCTTTTTTCAATATCTCTGGAGATTTCCGCGGCTTCGAAATAGTTGTCTACCCGCACCTCGATTCCGGTGACGGCGTCTCCCATTTTAAAAAACTCCTGGGCGCTTTTAATGGAGATATAGGCAAGCGACGAATCATATTCATAAAAGCCCGATTCGAAGATGCCGGTCACCTGAAACCTTTTCATCCGGGGGATCTGGCCGAACGGACCGGTCTCTCCCATGGGGGAGATCACGTTGATCTTTTCCCCCTCATGGGCCATCAGGCGATCGGCCAGCTCCCTGCCGATTATGATCGATGGGAGCATAACCTTGTTATCGGTTTCATGATCCTGATCGAGAGATTCGAACGAGCCGCTCTTCAGATTTTTCCGTATGTTGGTGATGTCTCCTTCGGTTTTTGTATTGATTCCCCGGATCACCACGCCATGGACGCCCGATTCAGAGCTGAGCATCACCTGGCTTAAGATAAAAGGGGTCGCCGCAACGACATGAGGCGTCGATTTCACCTTTTCGAGAAGATCGGGGTAGCCGGTGATCGACTCCTTTAACCTGTCTGTGACGATAATATGGGAATTTGTTCCGAGGATTTTTTCGCGAAGATCTTCCTTAAAACCGGTCATCACCGCCAGTGTCGCGATCAGGGCGGCGGTTCCGATCATGATTCCCGCGATAGAAATGAACGTGTTGAGAGAAAGGGCCTTCTGCCTTTTTTTGGTTAACAGGTAACGAAGTGAGATCTGTAATTCAAAAGGGATGTTAATGGGAAGGTCCTTGTTTTTCCGGTTTCATCTGGGGAAAGAGAATCACATCCCGGATCGAAACAGATTGAGTCAATAGCATCACGAGGCGGTCAATGCCGATCCCTTCACCGGCTGTGGGGGGCATCCCATGCTCCAGGGCCCTGAGAAAATCCTCGTCAATTTCATGGGCCTCAACATCTCCGGCGGCGCGGAGGGCCATCTGTTCTTCAAACCGTTTCCGCTGGTCAATCGGGTCATTCAACTCTGAAAAGGCGTTGGCGATCTCCCGGGAGACGACGTAGAGCTCAAAACGTTCCGTTAGGGCGGGGTCATCGCTTTTCCGGCGGGCAAGAGGGGAAATTTCAGTCGGGAAATCGGTGATAAACGTCGGCTGGGTTAAATGGGGCTCCACGAGGGTTTCAAAAATTTCGTTAATGATTTTCGAGGTCGGATGGGCTTCATCGAATTTGACCCGGTTTTCCTTTGCGAGACGAATGACCGCGGCCCGGTCCCCTGCCATCTCCCTCTTGAACCCGGTGTGGGCGGATAAAGCGTCGTAATAGGGGATTCTTTTCCAGGGGGGGGTCAGATCGAGAGAAACCCCGT
>DATNMI010000312.1:0-5571 GCA_035602375.1 Nitrospiria bacterium
ATGCCGATTGATAAAGAGCTGCTGGAGGTTTTAGCCTGTCCCAAATGCAAGGGCGCAATTTATTTAAAACCAGCCGGAGAGGGCCTGGTCTGTGACGCCTGTAAATTGATCTATCCGATTCAGGATGGAATTCCAATCATGTTGATTGAAGAGGCTGTCAAGCTGTCATGAACCGGCTTTCGGTTGTCATCATCACCCTCAACGAAGAAAGTAACATCAGGGATTGTCTGGAGAGCGTCAAATGGGCCGATGAGATTATCATCGTGGATTCCGGGAGTCAGGATAAAACGGCTGAAATTTGCAGACAATATACTGATTTTGTTTATCATCAGACCTGGCAGGGTTTTGGAAAACAAAAAAACAGCGCGGTTGATCTGGCGCATCATGACTGGATTTTGAGTGTTGACGCGGATGAACGGGTGACCCCGGAATTAAGAGACGAAATTCAATCTCTTCTTGAATCCGAACTGGAGTTTCCAGGTTATTTGATCAGCCGGCAGAGCTATTTCGGGAAAAGATTGATCCTGAATTGCGGCTGGTTTCCTGATTTCAGCATCCGGTTTTTTAACAGGAAAAAAGGGCGTTTTAATCATGTTCAGGTTCACGAAGCGGTTCAGATTGAGGGCAAAACAGGGCGTCTGAAACACTCGCTTATCCATTTTACATACAGGAACATTTCGGATTTCGTGATAAGAATGGAGCGGTATTCCACCCTTGCCGCCCAGGATCTCTTTGCGTCCGGGAAAAGGCACGCTGGCTTGAAAATCATTCTAAGACCGCCGGCAATGTTTATTAAAATGTTTTTTATAAAAAAAGGGTTTAAAGAAGGTCTGTTTGGTGTTATTCTGTGCGGGCTTTATGCCTTTTATACCTTTGTGAAATACGCCAAACTGTGGGAACTAAAAAAATATGGAAAGCTTTAACAAGCTGGCAGGGCATTACCGGACCTTTGTCAGTCTCTGCCTGGCCTTGCTTTTTCTTTATCTGGCCAGGCCGAATACGGCTTCAATTATTCTAGGTCTCGTTTTAGTAATTGCGGGAGAACTGATCCGTGCCTGGGCTTCGGGGTTTCTCAACAAAGATACGCATGAGTATGTGACTGTTTTCGGCCCCTATGCATACTCGAGGAACCCTCTCTATCTTGGAAATTTCCTTTTAGGGCTCGGATTTATTTGCATGGGCAATTATTGGGCGGCCATTGTTCTGTTTCTGATCCTCTTTTTTATCATTTATCGGGCCACAATACTTGATGAAGAGAAACTTCTCACCAGAATGTTCGGAAATCCCTATATTGAGTACCGCCGATCAGTCCCCCGATTTTTTCCTCATTTAAAGCCCGCCGGGATTTCAAGCAATATCAAAGTATTGTTTTCATGGAAACAGGTCTGCCGCCGGGAATATAAAGCCTGGACAGGAATCGTCATTGTTCTTGCCTTTTTAATCTATCGCGCCAGCGTGTTGAATCCGTGATCAGCATTATTATTCCCGTATTTAACCTTTTATTCTACACCAGAGAATGCTTGTCTCATATCGAGGCGCACACAGATATGCCTTATGAAATTATCATTATTGATAACGGTTCAACGGATGGAACAAAAGAATATCTGAGAAACGTTCGGGCACATGTGATTACAAATCCTGAGAACAGAGGCGTTTACATCGCCTGGAATCAGGGCATTGCAGCGTCTAAAGGAGAACATATCTGCATCATGAATAACGATATTCTGGTGACCCCCGGATGGGCGTCGGCGTTGTACCGATTCAGCCAGGCGGAGCCGAGGAGAGTCATCGGTCCGGCAATGAGGGAGGGAGCCCTGGAGTATCCGCTCATTGAATTCGCGAAAACCTTTACCATGGCCTGCCGGAATGCATCCCGAAAATTTGAACTTTGTAATTTTAGCCTGGTTTTATTCAGAAGATCTTTCTTTGAAGAGGTTGGGATGTTTGATGAGCGGTTCTTTATTACCCGGGGCGATGACGATATGGTTCTGAGGTTAAAATCAAAAGGGATCGAGGAGGCTGTGACAGGAAGCGCTTTCGTCCATCATTACTCGGAAAAAACCCAGGAAGACATCACCCGTTCCACGAATCTTCTGGACATTCGAAAAAAGGATGATGCGATGTTCCAGAGGAAATGGGGGAGAGGCCACAACAGGAGCCTGGCAAACAGAATTAAAACGGAGTTCTATCACTTCTTTTATCCGGCTTATGAAAAAATCATGTACGGGTATCCTCTGAAAATCACGAAACCTAAAGATGAGAGGGTTTCCCGAAATTGGACAGGCTAAAATCCATTCCTTTGCTCGACAGGCTTCTTTTTTTATTCTTTCCAATGCCACTTCTCATGGCTCTGATTACAACCGCAGGTGAGAGTATCAGCGGCGCTATCTTCATGGTTTTATATCTGGCTTCAGGATATTGGAGGAACTGGAGAGTTCTTCTTTCACGTCCATGGACCGTTCCTCTCTTGGTCTTGATATCGTTAAATTTCTTGGGATTACTCTGGACAACCGATCTTCATCGAGGTTTCATTGTGGTTTCTAAGTTGAATTATTTTCTATTTTCCTTTGCCGGGGCAACATTGCCATGGACGAAACGTTATTTCAGGTGGGTTGTTCTTTCATTTCTTACTGGATTATCGATTGCTTTTGTTATCGGAGTCTTTCAGTTTTTTAATCTTTTGCCGGGTTTGCCGACGAACCCGGTAGTCGGTCCGACAGGTTTTGCCGACTCTAACGTATTGAACCTGGCGCTGACAACCGGTTTATTATGGATAGTCTATGATCTGAAATATCGGGAGGTCTTTTCTCCCATTTATAATATTGTTCTTGGGTCGGCATTTTTTACCTACCTGGTTTTGACTGGTGGGCGCACAGGCCAGGTCGTTTTTTTTCTCCTTTTTCCGGTAGCGTTGATAATTCTTCTTCCGGGAAAATGGAAGGGAGTTAAAATATTAGGAGGGATAGCGCTTTGCATAATTATCTTTATCTCCTCTCCAGTGGTAAGACAACGATATTCATCAGGCATGAATGATCTTGAGGCGTATAAGAATGGTTTTGCGACAACCAATCTGGGGCTCAGGCTGGTTTTCTGGCAAGGCGCTTTTAAAATGGCGATGGAGTCTCCCATTTTCGGAGTTGGAACCGGGGATTATGGAATTAAAATGACCGAGTTGCAGAAAAGAAACTCAATTCCACAGACTCCTGGGATCGACAAATTTGATAACCCCCATAATTCCTACCTAGCCTATTTTTCAGGTTTGGGAATCATCGGATTGGCTTCCCTCTTATGGTTTTTATATGCTGTTTCTAGAGAGGCTTTTGAAAAATGGGATTCTCCTGCGGGATGGTTTAAGTTATGTTACCTTGGGATCTTTCTTTTGGGCAGTATTATGGATACCTTAATGTGGGGGCATGATCATGCCTTTGCGCTGGCCATTATCACAGCGATTCCAAACAATATCTTTTTTTCTAAAAAATGAATTTAAATTACGGACGGCCTTTAGGCCCGCCCCGGCAAAAGCCTCCGTTCCTTTCCGGAGAAAAGGTTTAAATAGGAATCAAAAGGGATCCTTATTAATGAAATGGCTCAGGTTTAAAATTGACCAATTCCTTTTAAGTTTTTGGCATCGGCCTTCCGGGCAAATCCATAAAAAGAAAAAAGTCGGCATTTTAAGGCTTGACGGAATGGGAGACCTGATTCTCTTCCTGGATGCCCTGAAAGGGTACCGTTCATTTTACCCCGGGGATGAATATGACATCTTCCTGATTGTCGAACATTGGGCCTTATCGGTTCTGAGGGACAATAACGATTTTGACAATGCATTTCCATTGGATACCAGGAAATTTAAGAAAAACATCTTTTATCGCTGGAAGATCTTAAAAGAGATCCGTTCGATGGGATTGGATATCTTTATCAATGGCTGTATATTCCGTGAGCTTCTATACGGGGACATTCTTTCCTTCGCATCGGGGGCGAAGGAAAGATATGGATTTGTCCCCCAACCCGATCAGATGGGTGAGCGGGTTTTTGGAGATTCCTGTTATACGAACCTCTTTTCAGACCCGAAATGGAAGGTCCATGAATTGGAAAGAAACGGAGAGTTGGTAAGACAGATAGGGCATAAGCACTTTATCGTTGGAATGCCCTCTATCAAGACAAAGTTTCCTCTGGAGGGGAACAAAAAAGAGTTTATCATTGTTCCAGGCGCCAGGTTTAAGACAAGACGATGGCCCGCAAGGCGTTTCGCCAGGCTTGCCGAAAAAATTTATCAGCGGACCGGGTTGACCCCGATTATTACAGGAAGCGTTGATGAACGATATCTCGCGGAGGAATTGATAAAGGAGTGCCCGGATATCCCATGGAAGAACCGGATGGGATCACCGATCGGCGAACTTCCGGAATTGTTATCATCTGCTTCCTTTATTTTAACAAATGATACCGGAATCATGCATTTTGGAATGGCGTTAGGGGTGAAAACCGCCGCGATTGTTTTTGGCGGATTATTTACCCAATATTCAAACTATCCCCGCTATCTTCAAAAACACTTTTTGGTGATCCATGATACTAAAACAGACTGTTTTGACTGTCTTGGAAATTGCATTTATTCCAATGAAAGAGATAAAATAAAACCCTGTCTTGAAAACATTACCGTGGATCAAGTTTACCGTGCTATTAAAATCTGGTTTCCCGTCGAAGGGCCGGGGGCTCATTGATTTGGAGAGGGATTGATCATGTAGGCGAGCAAATACCTTTGATTCTATAGAAATAAAAAAGAGAGCAATAATTTAAATTTAAACGGAGGCTTAAATATGGCAGAAACATTAGGATCGTTATGCGACAAGTTAACGATCATTAAGCTGAAACAATGGCACTCTGATGATTCAAAGCGTTTAGACAGTCTTGCGTTTCAGGAAAAACAGATTCAGATTGAAATAAACGATTTTATAAATAGTGCTATTTCGGGAGCTATTCCTTCGGATCGTTTAACATTCTCCGCAAACAAAGTGTATAAGACAAAAGGAAATGTTATTGGAGACATTCAAGGAAATATCGGAGGGATTTTTTCTCAACTTGCCGATGTGAATTGCAAATTATGGCATGTGCAAGAAAATGTATATGATTTTGAAAAAGTTCCTGGTAACGAAAAAGATAAGGTGGTTAAGCAGCTGGCGCTTTTAAACCTGGAACGGAATAAGTGCATTGATCAGATCGACTTGCATTTTCAAAAGATGCTGATAAATGAATGATTCCGGAAAGATTGACCTAGAGAGGAGCCGTCAATTCAACGATTAGAATTATTCAATGCCACTTCTAATCCAAATTGCCTCCTCTGTAAGCAAACTACCTGGCGATCACCTTTGACGCTGTTAACTTGAGCCAGATGATTCAAAATGACTTGGACCCTGGGGGCTAATCGGGGAGGTTTTTCACGTTTTGAAGCCGAATGGAACTATGGTCATCCTGAGGCCGAATATTAAGAGCCCAGGTTATCGCAAATTCGGTCAGTAGTGGAGAGGATATTGTTCTTATCTGTAAAAAGGGCGGATAGACTGATAAAATTCTATATGA
>DATNMI010000363.1:0-4149 GCA_035602375.1 Nitrospiria bacterium
GCCATCTTCACGCTGGAGCCGGCCAGCTGGCTGATCTCCTTCGAGGCCGTCTGGCTCCTCTCCGCGAGTTTCCGCACCTCAGAGGCCACAACCGCAAAGCCCTTGCCATGTTCCCCCGCGCGCGCCGCTTCAATCGCCGCGTTTAAGGCGAGCAGGTTGGTCTGATAGGCGATCTCTTCAATGATAGAAATCTTCTCGGCGATCGACTTCATCGCCTCAACCGTCTCCTTGACCGCCTTGCCTGATTCTTCGGAATCCTTTGCTCCCTTGTCTGCCATCCGCTCGGTCTGGCGGCTGTTTTCGGAATTCTGGGTTATCGAGGCGTTCATCTGTTCAAGGCTGGACGTGGTCTCCTCGACGCTGGATGCCTGTTCACTCGTTCCCTGGGAGAGGCTCTGGGTAGAGGCGGCAATCTGCTCCGAAGCAGACGAGAGGGCTGATGCGGCTGTCCGCACTTCTCCGATGGTTTTCGAAAGCCGTTCCGACATTTTTTTCAGGGCGGCAAGCAACAAGCCCGGTTCATCCGTCCGGTTCACTTGGACGACCGATGTCAAATCCCCTTCGGCGACCATTTCAGATACGGCAACCGCCTGCCGGATCGGACCGGTAATGCTCATCGTGACTAAAATTGAAATCACAATTGCGAAAAGCGCCCCCAACATTGAAAGGGTAATAACCAGGGAGCGGGCGTTCTCGTAGCTGGATTCTGATTCTTTGGCCACTTCATCCACTTTCGAAGCCTGAAAGACCGAAAATCCTCCCCAGGCGTCAGACAGGGCCGCCAGCAGAGGCATGGTTTCTGCATTTAAAACCGTGATTCCTTCTTCTTTTTTCCCCTCCTTCAGGAGTTTTGTGGCGCGGCTGAAACTTGCGTCATAGAGGGGCCTTTTTTCCTTCACAACGTCATAGAGGACCTTCCCCTGATCAGAGTGGAGGTTCTTCTCAATGGTATCCATGGTTTCGGTAATAAACCGTCTGTTTTCATCGATCCGGCTGAAGATTCGATCTCTTTCCGCGTCAGTTTTGACCAGGAAGAGCTCCAGGTTCAGTTTTCCATTTTCAGTGAACCGTTCCTTCGCATCGTTCGACCACTCCGCCATCTTCCATCTTTTTTTGACGATTAAATCAAGATTATCGTTGATCGCTCCCATGTAATGAAGGCCCATATAGCCGACTCCAAACAGGACGCAGATGAGAACCCCGAACCCGACCCCCAGTTTAATGCTGATCTTCCAGTTCTTCATTGACCTTTCCTCACTCGGGTTTAAATACATGAATAGGCTGATTTATTTTTTGAAACTCCTGCATCCGAACGTTTAATTCAATAATTTAAATAATATCATCAAATCAGAAAAATACGTTTAACCTCGGCGCACTCATTAAAAAGTAGCAGAGATTCACGATTTGTCAAATGGGGAGAAGGGCGGTTGAAAGGTTGATAAGAAGCAGTTGAGGGTTGAGAAATTGAAAGGTTTAAGGGTTTGCAGTTAAAGACTTTAAGACTCTATTCAACTCTTAAACCGTTTAAACATAAACCCTTCAACTGCTTCTATCAAACCTTCAACGGGCAGTTAGCCCATCTACGCTATGGGTCTCACCGGCCGGAATGCGCTTCTCCAATCGATACTTTGAAATAGAAGAGGGCCGACATCAGCTCTTCAGACTGGGAAGCAAGCGCCTGGGACATATTGGTTAAATCCTTGGCCGAAGAGACGTTCTTCTGCGCTACTTCATCGACCTGTGCGATTGCGCGGTTGATCTGCGCGACGCCTGCGGCCTGTTCGCGCGAAGCCGCCGCGACCTCTTGCACCAGCTCTGCGGTTTTATGGATCGATGGAATGAGGTCTGTCAGAAGTCTCCCGGAATGTTCCGCCATTTTCACGCTTGAGCTCGCGAGTTGGCCGATCTCTTTGGAAGCTCCCTGGCTCCGCTCCGCGAGTTTACGGACTTCAGACGCCACCACCGCAAAGCCCTTGCCATACTCCCCCGCCCGCGCCGCCTCGATCGCGGCATTCAAGGCCAATAGATTGGTCTGGTAGGCGATCTCTTCAATTATGGAGATCTTTTCGGCTATCGCCTGCATTGCGTCGACAGTATCCTTGACTGCTTTGCCCGACTCTTCCGAATCTTTTGCCCCCTTCGCGGCCATCTGTTCGGTCTGGCGGCTGTTTTTGGAATTCTGGGTGATCGAAGCGTTCATCTGTTCGAGGTGGCGGCCGGTTTCGGAAGATCCGGAAAGGGTATCTTCCGCTCCCTGTTCAATCAGCCGGGCGCGGCTTGAGACTTCCCGCGATATGGCGGAAAGATGTTGGGCCGATTCCTGAATCTTCTGAAGCGTCCCGCTCATCTGGTCGACCAGAACATTGTGGGAGCGGGCAACGTCTCCCAATTCATCCTTTGATTTCAGATCGAGTTTTTCCCTAAAGTCCCCTTCCGAGAGCCGTTTGAACTGCCTGACGAGCACCTGAAGCCCTCCGGTGATCTGCCGGCTGAAAATCCAGGCCAGGAAACTTCCGGCCAGAATCATTCCGATGGCCATGATAATCATCCGGAATTTGATCTGTCGGATTTTCTCCCGCATATCGGCCAGGGAGAGTTCCAGCCGGATCCAGCCGGCGATCTTTCCGTCGGTCATCATCGGATGGACAATGACCAGCATTTCATGGCCCGCCTGATCAGGGGAATATTGAAGGGTTTGGGTCTTGCCTGAAACAGCCCTGTCGAATACGGGGTCATGCGTCAACGTCTGTCCGACGAGCGAAGCTTCTTTAGATGCGGTAATCATTCCGCCTTCATCGATGAAATAGATCTGGGAAATGTCCTGGAATTGCGAGAAATTTGCGAGGGCTTCCTGAATCAGATAGAGGTTGTCGACGATGACTTTTCCCCCGGTCAGCGTGAAACTCAAGGCGATTGCCTTTCCTTTTGTTTCGATCCCTTCCCGGATGATCTGCTCTTCCTGCCTCAGGACAAAAATCGTCATAATGGAATTCAGCACGATTAGAAGGAGGGCTACCAGGAGCGTAAACTTGACCTGCAGGGATATTTTGCGCATCACGAAGCCTTTCTGCTCTTTGGGAAGAAGATTAAAAAGACGCGCCCAATGTTTCAAATCGAATACTCAAAGTTTAACATTTATCTGCGAAGTGTCAATGGAGGGATATGGAAGCGTCTGTGAGTCTGATAGTTCAGAGAAAACGGCAGGGGAGGCCGAGCGCTTTTTCAAGCATCAGGAGATATTCTCTCCGTGGAATTTCAATGGCTCCGAAGATCTTAAGATGGGGAGTGATAAACTGGGTGTCGAGGAGGATGAACCCTCTTTCCCTAAGGCGCTCGACCAGAAAGACGAGGCAGACCTTGGATGCGTCCCGGACCAGAGAAAACATCGATTCCCCCATGAAGGCCCCGCCCAGGCTGACCCCGTAAAGTCCCCCGGCCTTTTTGCCTTCCCGCCAGGCCTCGACCGAATGGGCCTTTCCCTCTCTGTGGAGCGCGGTATAGGAGGCGATAATCTCTTCGTTGATCCAGGTCTCCTCCCTTCCGGCGCAGGCGCGGACGGTGCCTTCGAAATCCCGGTCGATGACGATCTCAAAAGCGCCGCTCTGAAACGTCCGTTCGAGGCGGCGGGGGAGATGAAACTGGTCGAGGGGTAAGATGGCGCGGGGATCTGGGGAGTACCAACTGATCTCCCCTGACGGGTCTCCCATCGGGAATATTCCCTGGCGGTAGGCCGATTCGAGCAGGCCGGAGGAGATCATGGTTCAGGTCCGGTAGGAGGCGTTAATATCAATATACCGGTGGGAAAGGTCGGTGGTCAGGACCCTGGCGCTTTCATTTCCAAGATGGAGGTCGACAGACAGAAAGAGCTCCTTTTCCTTGAGGATTCGAGCGACCTTTTTTTCATTTTCTTTCCCAAGCCCAACCCCCCTTTTGACAAAAGGGAGCCCGTTCATGGTCATTGAAATCTTCTCTTCCACAACCGGTGTTCCGGAGGCGCCGATGGCCGCCATGATCCTCCCCCAGTTGGGATCTTCCCCGAAAAAAGCTGTTTTAACGAGCGGCGATTGGGCAATCGCATAGGCCCCCTTTTTGGCGTTTGTGGCTGTTTTCGCGCCCTTGACCTCGATTGAAATGAATTTGGTCGCCCCT
>DATNMI010000395.1:0-9884 GCA_035602375.1 Nitrospiria bacterium
TCTCTCGAGTCCCGGAAGCTTCACCCCCGCCGCCCGGCTAATTCAGCCGGGCCGGAGAAAACGGTTCCATCGTCAATTGTGAAAAACCAGGATCAGAAGATATCCTAGATAGGCGAGCGATCCCGCCGCCAGGTGATACCAGGCCCACTTCTTTTTGAAGAGAAGAATTCCGTAAAAATAGATGGCGGCGGCCAGGGTCAGCATAATATTGCTGAGGCCAATCTGGTCAAAATGCCAGGCCGTGCCAAACAGGCCGATCGCGACCGGAAAAGTGCTCTGGAAAACAAGCGCCCCGGTAATATTGGAAATCGCCAGATAATCTTTCTTTTTGGAAATCCAGATCAGGCTGTTGAATTTTTCCGGAAGCTCCGTTGCGACAGGCGTAATGAGAAGAGAGAGTATCATCGGCGAAATTCTGAAATGGCCAGCGAGCCTCTCCAGTCCTTCAATAAAAAACCAGGCCCCTCCGATAATCAGACCCAACCCCAGAAATATTTGAGACAGAATCGCGGTCAGCCCCGGATCGCGGAAAAATTTTTCCAGTAACAAAGGGTCCAATGAAAGATGTTCCCCCGGGGGCCTTCCAAAAACCATTTTCAGGTATCGGGCATAAATGACAAACAATGAAATCCCGATGACAAAATGGGTCAACCGGTTATTCACGCCGGCGGCGGCGACGGCAAGGGAAAAAGAGATCAGAAAAAATTTTAAATCGGTTTCAATGTCTTTGAAGTTCAGGTGAAGGTGTTTTGTCCTTTTTCCGGAAAGGGAAAAAAATAAAACGCCCAGGCCCGCAAGGGGGAGGGTCAGGGTGCTCAGCATAAAAGGGGCCCCCAAAATGGCCCCTGTGCCGATCTCTTTTTTTGCCACGCCCGATCCCAGAAAAATGGCAATCAGCGGGATGATGGTTTCTGGAAGCGCGGTTCCGACCGCCGACAACACACTCCCCACCGCGCCGTCGGGAAGCTTCATCCGTTTTCCGTACCATTCAATGCCGTTGGTAAAGAGGTAGCTCCCCAGGAGAGTGACCACCAGGGAACCGATTGCGATCAAAAGGCTTTCGGTCAAGACCGTCTTCTCCTTCCCGTTTTCTCCTGAAGTTCCGCCTCGATTCCGCGGTCGACCAACCGGAAAACTTCCTTAAGGGGAAGGTTTTCCCTCTCCGCGATGGCCCTGCAATCTTCATATTCGGGGGCCATCCGCATTTTTCCGTTCAACCAGCTCTTTTTGATCCGGACCTCCCCCCAGGGGGTTTTCAACTCTCCCGGTTCGCGCCGGAGGATGATCCGATCAAGATTTCCGATCCTGATCCCCAGCGTAGAACTTTCCCTGAAAATAACGTCCGAAACCGGTTTGACATTGTTGGAAAGGGTGATGACTGAAAGAAGAATGGCGGGCCTCCCCTTTTTCATGATGATCGGCGTCAAAGAGACATCAAGCGCCCCGGTTTGAAAAAGGCGTTCCATCAGGAGGTCATAGCCTTGCGGATTCATGTCGTCGATCTGGGTTTCAAGCTGGCAGACCTGATCTCCGCGATACGACCTGTCAGATTCGCCGATCAGAACTCTTAGGATATTGGGAAACTCCGGAATTTCGGCTTCGCCGCCGCCGATCCCTGTCTGTTTCAATGTCATAAGGGGGAGAGGTCCGAAAGAAGAGGCCAGGGTGACGATAATTGCGGCGCCGGTCGGGGTCGTTAATTCCCTTTTGATACCGGAAGAATAGACCGGTACGCCGGAGAGGATCCGTGCGGTGGCCGGTCCGGGAACCGGTATCCGGCCATGCGCGGTCTTGACCCGTCCTTCTCCGAGATTCAAAGGGGATGCCTGGACCTCATCGATATCAAGGTGAACCAGGGCGGCCACCGCGCCGATCACATCTCCGATGGTATCCAGACCTCCCAGTTCCTGGAAAGTCACCTTTTCCGGCGAAACCCGGTGGGCCGCTCCTTCCCCTTCCGCCATTTTACGGAAAATATCGGCGCAGCGATTCTTAAAGGGAGCCGGGAGTCTGCTTCTCTGGATCAACGAAAGGATTGATTGGATATTCTTTAGATTTTTGGGAGGGGCGGTGAGAAGAAGATCGACCTTGGTGGCCTGAACGCCCGCCTTGATGACTTTACGGGAGCGGAATCTGATTTCTCCGGGAAGCACCAGACGGAGCGTCCTGTTTAATACGGAAACGGAAAGCCCGGCATCTACCAACGCTCCCAGAAGCATATCCCCGCTGATCCCGGACGCACAGTCAAACCAGGCGATTCTCTTCATGCCCCGCCCCCTTTTGGGAGGGTGTTGATTCGATGGGCAAGAACGGCCGCGCCAAATCCGTTATCAATGTTCATGACGCCGATTCCCGCAGAGCAGGAATTCAACATGGTCAAGAGGGCCGCGACCCCTCCAAAAGCCGCGCCGTACCCTTGCGAGGTGGGGACCGCGATGACCGGCCTGTCGGTCAATCCTCCGACCACGCTGGGTAGAACACCGTCCATTCCCGCGATGACTATGATCACCCTTGCGCGGGAGAGGGCCTTTTTCTTGTCCGTCAGGCGGTGAATCCCCGCCACGCCGACGTCATAGAGGGTCTCCGTCCTGCTCCCGAACGTTTCTGCCGTTTCCCGCGCCTCTTCAGCGGCATAGAGGTCGGATGTTCCGGCGGTCAGAATCAGAATTCTCCCTTTCAATCCGGTATTTTTTCTTTTGGTTTTTGACAGGAGGACGATTTTTCCGGTCTCATTGTACCGGGCCTCTGGAAACTCTTTTGAAATCAAGGTGAATAATTCAGCGGAAACCCGGGTCGCCAATGTTTTTGAATGAACCTTTTGTGACTGTTTTAAAATGCCCAGGACCTGCCGGGGGCTTTTCCCCTGGCAGAAGATCACTTCGGGGAAACCCTGGCGGAGCGACCGGTGGTGGTCCAGCGTCGCGAACCCCAGCTCTTCCGAAGGGAAATGTTTCAACAGGAAGACCGCCTCGGAGACCGTCATCTCCTTTTTTTGGACCCGGGTGAGAAGGTTTTTCAATCTGGCAGGGGTCATGAAGATTCCGCTTTCAGCTCCAGGAGGGAATAAGCAATGCCTGTAATATGCGAGTTGATCCGTTTCAGGTTGGTCAGGACATCGAGATGGATCGAGCTTGTTTCAATCGATTCCTTAAATCCATGGTCGAGACGGCTGATGTGGGCCTGGTGAAGGGCCCGCTCTTTCTGGCTGATCACCGGCTTTTCTCTGAGAACCGCTTCTGCGATGGAGAGATCCTGAGATTCCACAGCCTGCACCATCCGGTCGTAGTTTTTTCCAATCATCTCATGCAGGTCGATAATTTCGGCCATTCCGGCGTCGGAAAAACGGAGGTCTTTGAGGATCTTTTTCCGGGCCAGCTCAAGCAGATTCTTGTCGATGATGTCCCCGATATTTTCCAGGTCGTTGATCATGGAGAGAAGGGCAACTTTTCGGACCGATTCTTCCGGGGAGAGCGTTTTCTGGCTCAACCGGGTAAGAAAGAATTTGATTTCCCGGTCGAGGGTGTCGACCCAGTCATCTTTTTTTTCAATCCACTCTGCAAGTTCAAGATCGTTTTCCACGAACACTTTCAACGTTTTCTGGTACATCTCCCTGACAAACTCTGCCATTCTTAATACTTCCCTGGCCGCCTGACTGAGCGCCACTGAAGGGGTGTCGAGCAGTCCGGCATCGATATACCGGGGCCTCGGATAGGTCTCTTCCACCTCTTCCGCCGCGGGTATCAACGAGGCGATCATGCTTGCAAGCGGACGGGAAAACGGGAAAAAGAGTACGGCAATGACCGCGTTAAAAAAGGTATGGGCGTTCGCGATCTGTCTTCCCGCATCAAACGTCCATGATTCCATGAGCCACCGGAAGGGAACGAGAAAAGGGAGAAAGACGAGAACCCCCGCCGCCTTGATCAGAAAATGGGCCAGCGCAATCCGCTTGGCCTCAAGAGGGCCCCCGATGCTGGAGATGAGAACCGTCGTGCAGGTTCCCAGATTGGCTCCCAGGACAAGGGGAATGGCGGCGTTGATCGGCAAGAGATTGTGGGCTGAAGCGGCCAGGTAGATCCCGATAGAGGCGGTGCTGCTGTTTAAAAGAGAAGTGAAGAGGGCCCCCAGGAGAATGCCGAGAAGCGGGTAATCGACTACTTTTTCCAGAAGGTGCTGTGCCCAGGGAAGGTCCTTGAGGGGGGCCATCCCTTCAATCATGATTTTCAGGCCAAGGTAGACCAGGCCAAGGCCCATTAACGCAAGACCAAAATTTCTTAATTTTTCCTTCCGGGTCAGAAACGAAATAAAAAAACCGGCGCCGATCAATAAAAGCGCGTAGTTGAAAATTTTGAACGCGATCAACTGGATAGTTACGGTTGATCCGATGTCGGAACCGAGGATTAGGTAGACCGCCTGGCTCAGATTGATGATTTTCGTCCTGGCAAGACCGACAAGCAACAGCGTAGCCGCGGAACTGCTCTGAAGCAGGGAGGCAATCGCCGCGCCCGTGCCCAATCCGAGAAAACGGCTTTTCGTCACACGGCCCAGAAATGAGCGAAACCGGGCGCCGGTAAGGTTGTCGAGGTTCTCCGAAAGGATCCGCAATCCAAACAGGAGTAGGCCTGTGCCGCCGACCAGGCTAAACACCATCTCAAAACTCAAGCTTTTTCCCTCTGGCGTGGGCGGCGCGGTAGATCAATTCGTCCACAGCCTTTTTTGGTTCCTTGTTTTCATAGAGGATCTTGTAGAGCTGTTCGGTGATCGGCATGTCGACACGGAGTTTTTTGGAGAGTTGATGAACGGAGAACGAGGTTTTGATCCCCTCCGCTACAGACGGTGACTCTCCGGTAATCTGAGACATCGGAATCCCCTTTCCGATCTTGAAACCGACCGAATAATTCCTGCTTTGCCGGGATGTCGCCGTCAGAATCAGATCTCCGATGCCGGACAATCCCGCAAAGGTCTCCTTTTTCGCGCCCAGGGCGCTCCCCAGACGGATAATTTCAGAAAGTCCTCTTGTAATCAGAGCCGCCCTCGAATTGTCGCCAAAGCCAAGTCCGTCCGAACAACCGGTGGCAATTGCAATGACGTTTTTGAGAGCGCCGCCGATCTGGACCCCCACAATATCAGTCGAAAGATAGACGATAAAATGGGCAGAGGTTAGATGTTTCTGAAGCGGAAGCGCCAGGGTTTTGTTCCCGGTTGCGAGAACCACGGCGGTCGGTTGATTCTGGGCGATCTCCCTGGCAAAAGAGGGGCCTGAAAGGGCGCAGAGCCTGGCATGAAAAGGGCGGGGAAGCACTTCTTTCATAATCTGGGTTGGGAGGAGAAGGGTGTTGTTCTCAATCCCTTTAGTAGCGCTGATAAACGGGACCGGCTTTCTCAGAAAAGGCACCATCTGTGACAGGACACTCCTGGCGGCGTGTGAAGGGACCACAAAGATTACAAGATCAGTATCCGCCAGGGCCTCTTCCAGAGAGTTCGTCGCCTTAACCCCGAGGGGAATAACAACGCCCGGAAAATAGGTTTTGTTTTCCCGGTCCCGGTTGATCGTTTCGGCAACCTCTTTTTCAAAAGCCCAGTGGCGAACCTCCCCTTTGGAGCTTAGGAGAATGGCTAGCGCTGTTCCCCAACTTCCAGCGCCAATGACAGAGGCTCTTTTGAATTGATACGAGGAAGACATGTTGGGAGATTCTCCTTTGTGTAGTGTTCCTCAGAATATAACTGAATTCTATTTTCCATTCAATCGTCCATTTTGGAGGCATCGGTATGAGTGAAAAGTGTTGTTTGAGAATTCCGGCGGCTGTATATTAACAGATAGAATTAGTTACCACTGGAATCAGGAGAAGAGAAATGCCCGAACGTCTGTTTTCATCTTAAAAACTTGGAAAAATCGAACTGATGCCGCACCCGATGCGATGTGGACCGATCAACATTGGAAGACCGGTCATTTCAAATCCAAAACTTGTAACGCTCTTAAAAAAAGGAGCCTCTCTAGCGGCGCCGGACGCCAATACTTTTTATACGGCTGATGAAAAAGGCTACACCGACTCCCGGAGTCCGCAAGATTAAAAATGAGCCTTCCAGAAAAGAAATGAGAACTATGAAAACAAGGGTTTTGAAACCGGGAATATTTTTATTACCATTCAATCTGTTTTTCCTTCTCTTGATCGCCATGCCTGGCCAGGCCGAAGAAACGTCCGGGGGACTTACCGGGGTGATCAGATATCAGGGGACTCCTCTTCGAAGCGACTCCGTCCCGGTAACGAAAGATGCCGAGATCTGCGGTTCATCCTTTATTGAGAAGATTGAAGTCAATAGCGGGAATAAGGGGGTCAGCAACGTCGTCATCAGTCTTAAGAACAAAGCTGGAAGGTCCATTAAACCTTACCCGCATCATCTCACGCCCGCTAAAATATCGGTTAAGGGATGTCATTTTAACCCTGCCGTTTACGCAATAGACCTTCGGGACACCTTACGCATTGAAAACCAGGACCCTATTCTTCATGTTTTCCAATTTTCCCGCGAGGAACAGAGCCTTTTTGCCCTTCCGGCTAAAGCAAACGGAAATCTGACAAAAAAATTTGACCGGGAAGGGGTCGTTCAAGTCAGGTGTGTTCTTCATAATTTTATGAAAACATCTATTGCGGTCGTGGACACTCCTTTCTATACCCTCTCGGATCAAGACGGTCAATTTAATCTTCCGGAAGTCGCCCCGGGGAAATACAGGTTGACGATCTGGCATCCCTTGTTTAAACCGCTCGAAAAGGAGATTGAGATCTCCCCTGGCCAGGCCTTAAGTTTCTCGACCGACCTTGAACCAGCATTAAAATAGCGTATGCGCCCATTTGGACATTTTGAATAAATTTCATCGTCGCGAGCCGCGCCAGGATGGAGAAGAGATGAAGTTAACTCAAAAAACCTGCGTCCCCTGCAAGGGTGGAATTCCGCCTTTGACTCGGCAGGAGGCTGAAAGAATGCTTTGTGAAACGCCGGGGTGGGGGCTAAAGGATGGGACGGCTAAAATTGAAAAGCAATTTAAATTCAAAGATTTTATTTCGGCCCTGGAATTTGTCAATCGGGTGGGGGCCCTCGCGGAATCAGAGGGGCATCATCCGGATATCGTTTTTGGATGGGGTTACTGTAAGATCGTTTTTTTCACGCACAAGATTAACGGCCTTCACGAAAATGACTTCATCATGGCAGCCAAAGTTAACAACCTCCGGTGAAGACAGGAGAAAGAAAAGAGAATGTCCGTGTGGTACGATATCCTCGCATCCCTCTTGTCTAGGGCGAAGAAACTGCAAGCCGACTATGCCGATATCCGCGTGATCCCGTCTCATCAGGAGGAGACTATCCTTGTGAAAAATGGCGAGGTTCAGCAACTGACCCATTCCGAGAGCCTGGGATTCGGCGTCCGCGTTCTTGCCGGCGGCGCATGGGGGTTTGCCAGCAGTTCCACCCTTGATATTCGGGCCGCGGAAAAGGCCGTGGATCTTGCGATCGCGCTGGCCCGCGCTTCGCAGAGAATTCTAAGAGAGCCCGTCCGCTTGTCTGCCGTTCCGGGCGTTTCGCGGGGGGTTTTTAAAACCCCGGTTCGGAAAGATCCCTTTGCCGAAATCTCTCTTGAAGAAAAAATCAGCGCCCTTTTAAAAGTGGACCAAATCCTCAAAGAGTCGAGCGCCAAGGTTTCGATCCGGGAATCGAACATGACCTTTTCAAAGATGAAAAAAATATGGATGAACAGCGAAGGATCCTATATCGAACAGGATCTGATGGAGAGCGGGGCCGGATTGGGGGCCGTCGCGGTATCGAGGGACGATGCACAGAGGAGATCTTATCCGAACAGTTTCAGGGGAAACATCGGCACTGCCGGCTATGAATTTGTGGAATCGTTGCGCCTTGAGGAAAACGCCGCCCGGGTCGGAGCAGAAGCAGAAGCCTTGCTCTATGCCGACCCCTGCCCAAATACCCGGACTAACCTGATTCTGATGCCGGACCAGCTTTGTCTTCAAATTCATGAATCGATCGGACACGCCATCGAGCTCGACAGGATATTCGGTTCCGAACTGACCTACGCCGGAGGGAGTTTTTTATCCGACCATATCAAAGCGTTGGGCGAGTTCAGATATGGTTCGCCGCTGGTGAATATCGTATCCGATGCGACCTTGAAAGAAGGTCTTGGAACGTTTGGCTACGACGATGAAGGGGTCCCCGCCCACAAGGCTGACATTATCCGTAACGGGATCCTGGTGGGGCTCCTCTCCTCACGTGAAACATCGGATGAACTTTACCGCCTGACCGGAAAGTCGGTCATTCCCAACGGTTGTATGCGCGCCATTCACAGCAACCGCGTGCCTCTAATCCGGATGACCAACCTTTATATGGAGCCGGGAGAAGGAACTTTAGACGAATTGATTCAAAATACGGATGACGGGGTTCTCATGGAGACAAATTTGAGCTGGAGCATCGATGACCTGAGGAAAAATTTCAGCTTCGGGACAGAGATCGCATGGGAAATCAGGAACGGGAAGCGGGGCCGGATGTTGAAAGATCCGTTTTATACCGGAATGACCATAGATTTCTGGAACTCCTGCAATGCCGTCTGCGGACCTTCCGAATGGAAATCTTATGGAACGCCTAATTGCGGAAAGGGACTGCCCGGACAATCGATGCATGTGGGTCATGGCGCTTCCCCGGCAAGATTTGCCCATGTACAGGTCGGGAGCAGATCAGCCTGAAACGCGGGCGGATCCCCCTTATATGCAGGAACAAATCCGATGAAATCCATCGATGAAATTAATAACTTCCTGGTTGAAAACCTGGCCCTGTTAAAACAGACCGGGATTGACCAGGGAGAAATTCTTTATTGGGAAACCGAATTAGACACTGTCCGGACTTTCCTGAACCGCGTCAGTCATAATGGCGTTACGAATGATGCCGAAGTTCAAATATCGTCCATCTGCGGAAAAAGGTTGGGGCAGGCCAGGACCAGCGATCTTTCCAGAGAGGGCATTTCGCGACTGGTGAATCAGGTAACGGCCCAGGCCAGGCATTCAAGCCCTATTCAATCATTTCCCGTTCTGCCGGGACCCCATCGGGATTATACCTTAAAAAAGAAGATCTATTTTGATTCAACGCTGCAAATCTCCCCAGGCGAAAAAATTGAATTGATAGAGAAAATAACCGGCCTCTCAAACAAGAACGATTTGACCTGTTCCGCGAAGTTGATGACGGGCGGGGGGAAGCTTGGGGTCATCAATACCAGCGGAACATTAATGGCGACCGAATTTACCGAGACGTCTTTAAGCGTCATTCTAACCGGGGATAAATTCATTTCATCCTATGCCAGCGGATCATCGGAAAACTTTGAAACGCTGGCTTCCGATGGAATTATTCAGGAGGCGGTTAGAAACGCAAACCGGCAGAGGCTTCCGCCGGTTGATCCTCCCGGTTTGAAAGGAAATGATATCTTTTTGGATCTGATTCTGGAACCTGCCGCAGTAGCGGAGTGGATTGAAATGCTGGCCGGCATCGGGATAAACGGACTTCATTTTGAAGAAGGGGAAAGTTTTGTCAGCGGGAAATTACACCAAAAACTTCTCGGAGAAAATATCACGCTCTATGATGACGGAACGGATCCCCGCGGATTAGCCGCCCCTTTTGATTTTGAAGGTGTCCCGAAAAAGAGGCAGATCCTGTTTGATCGGGGCGTCGCCAAATCGGTCTGTTATGACAGCCTTCTAGGCGCAAAATATGGAAAAATGACCACCGGACACGCCTCTCCGCCCTTTGAACGGTCCTACGGCGCCCTCCCGCGGCATCTGATTATGGAAGGGGGCACGTCTACAATTGAGGAGATGATCGCCTCTTCGGAAGAACCAACG